>JAFGKR010000215.1 GCA_016928515.1 Bacteroidota bacterium
ACGTTCTGATGGGGGAGGGTAGCGGCCTGCTCCGGTCCCCGACTCACGTCGGGGAATATCGAGTGTTTCGCCCTTCGGGCTCAGCGGGTCTGGACGTTCTGATGGGGGAGGGTGGCGGCCTGCTCCGCTCCCCGACTCACGTCGGGGAATATCGAGTGTGCCGCCCTTCGGGCTCTCCGTGCCTGGACGTTCTGATGGGGGAGGGTGGCGGCCTGCTCCGGTCCCCGACTCACGTCGGGGAATATCGAGTGTGCCGCCCTTCGGGCTCAGCGGGTCTGGACGTTCTGATGGGGGAGGGTGGCGGCCTGCTCCGGTCCCCGACTCACGTCGGGAAATATCGAGTGTGCCGCCCTTCGGGCTCACATAGATTCTCTGTGCAACTCGGCGACCTCTGCGGTAAAAGATTCTCAGCGTCCTCTGTCTGACCCAAAACACAAACGCCCCCATGTCTCCATGAGGGCGTCTGAACAATTCGGCTGAACTCAACTCTACTCGATCGGTGCCTTCATGGGAACGAACATAGTCTCGCCGTCTTCGCGCTGGACGCGGAGAAGCACGGACTCGTCCTTGCCGAGGGCCTTCGCGAAAGCCTTGAAATCGGACACGCTGTTGATGGGAGTGCGCTCACCCTTGCGGATGGCCTCGAAGAGCACGACACCAGGTCGCAATCCCGCCTCAGCCGCCTTGCCGTTTCGCTTCACCTGGTCGATGTACACGCCGGTCTTGCGGTCGAATCGGCTGCGGATTTGCGAGGTCAAGGGCTTGACCACGAAACCGGCCTGCTCGAAATTCACCGGTTCCATGATTTCATCCTTCTTTTCATCAGCTTTGTCCTCCACCGAAGCGACGGACTCCTCCCCATCCTGCCCCTTCAGTGTGACGGACTTGGTGATGTACTTGCCGTCGCGCCAGATCCTGAGCGCGACGGATTCACCCGGATGCTTCATTCCCACGCGGGCCTGCAACTGGTTGGCGCTCTCGACGGGCTTGCCGTCGACTTCGACGATGGCGTCTCCGACCTGGATGCCCGCCGCTTTCCCGGCGCCGTCCTCTACGAGGCTCTCGACAAGGACGCCCTTGAAGACATCCATCCCCAACGCCTCCGCCTTTTTGGCATCGATGTCGGTGATGCGCACGCCGATGTATCCGCGCACGAACTTGCCGTCACGGATGAGCGCGTTGGCGACGACTTTCGCGAGGTTGATGGGAACCGCGAAACCGAGATAGGTGCCCTGCATGCTGCCGGCAATGGCGGTGTTGACGCCGATTACCTGTCCCTGCAGATTCACCAGCGCGCCGCCACTGTTGCCCGGATTGATGGCCGCATCCGTCTGGATGAAGTTTTCTATACCGAAGCCGTCACGATCGCGCAGAATGCCGATGTTCCGGCTGATTGCGGAGACGATGCCGGCGGTGACGGTGGATGTCCATCCGAGTGGATTCCCCACGGCGAGCACCCACTCACCGACGCGGATGTCGTCGGAGTTCCCGAGCGAGGCGGGAGTGAGGTTCTCGGCATCGATCTTGACGACCGCGATGTCGGTATTCGCATCCTCGCCGATGAGACGGGCGTCGAACTCCCTGTTGTCGTTCAGTTTCACGGTGATGCCCTCCTCGACCGCATTCTCGATGACATGCCGGTTCGTGAGGATGTAGCCGTCCGCCGTCAGAATGATCCCGGATCCTGTGCCGGTGCTATAGCGTTCATCATCCTCCTCCTGCTCCGGTCGCTGGAAGGGCCAGAAGAACTGATGGGGATTCTGCGCTCGCGTTTTCACGGCGATGTACACCACCTGCGGAGTGACGATGTCGGAGACGTTGGAAAATGTTTCGTTCAGAGACGCCGCATCCGCCGACGGTGTGAAGGGAACATCCGAGCGGAATGCGGGATTGGAATCGGCGAATGAGAGACTGGCGCCGCTGAAACTGCTGACGAGCACGGCGCCGAAGACGATTCCCACACTCACAAGTGCTATCGCAACGAGAACTGCGCGTTTTGACATGATCTGTACCTCCTGTTCAGAGTACCGTAGAAATGCTTTGTTCGGAAAAGCGGATTACAAGTATTACGGTAACAACAATTCCCTCATAATAATGCCGATGGTGAAACAGTACACGAACATGAAAAATGCAACAGCCTAGGAGAAAATGTCAAGCATGGGAAGGGACCTGATTGCGCGCATGTCCGGAACGTGCGTTACGATATGCCGATGTAAAAGATTCAATCCCTCCTGAGATGCGTGCGACGACAGCGCGAGGGTGTGTACCCGGGCGGCCTCGTGGCGGTCCAGCCAGGAAAGTGCACGAAGCGTCTCGACTGCGCAAACCAGGCTGTCAGCTGCCGGGGCGCAGTCTGTACAGGGGAAGCCGCCGTCCGACAGGGAGAAGGACGTCCCGCCACGCAGCGTGTCTTCGTGATCGAAGGATGCCCTGCAGCGCATGCAATGCTGCGTGTCGACGCCGATACCCAGTGCTTCGCTGAGACGCAGCAGGTAATGCAGCAGGACGTTCACCGGACGCACCCGCTCCGCATCCAGTGCCTCGAGCGCCTGAAGGAGGATGTCGTACAGTTCCTCATGTGCCTCCTCGCCGTGTACGGTGGCGGAGAGGAATTCCAGTATGGCAAAACCATACATCAGGCGGTCCGGTGCGTCGATGATGCCTCTGTACTGCCGGAGGAGATCCGCCTGCGTCATGAGCTGCAGCTCGCGATGCTCCTTCCGGTACATGACAACAGCGCTGCGGCTCATCAGGTCGAGTGAGGCGCCGAACTTGTTTTTCTCTCCGCGCGCGCCCTTCACGATTACACTCATGCGTCCGAAGTCGCGGGTGTACAGCGTGAGGATGCGGCTGGTCTCGCCGTATTTCATGCTTCGCAGGATGATGGCTTCCGTTTTGACGATCATGTGATCAGCAGGATTCTACGCACCTGCAGCTGCCAGGGTTTCGGTGTAGGGAGGGGCAAGAATTCCCCCCTCCGTGATGATGCCGGTGATCAGTTCGGCGGGAGTGACATCGAAGGCCGGTGTGTACGTACCGACGCCCTCGGGCGCGGTGCGGTATCCGGCCCAGCACGTCAGCTCCTCCGCCGCGCGTTCCTCGATGGGGATGTCGGCTCCGGATGCCAGCGACAGGTCGACCGTCGACAGCGGCGCGGCGATATAAAAGGGAATGCCATGATGATGCGCGGCGACGGCGAGTCCGTAGGTGCCGATCTTGTTCGCCGTGTCGCCGTTGGCGGCGATGCGGTCGGCGCCGGTGACGGCGCAGTGGATGCGTCCCTGACGCATGAGCATGGCGGCCGTGCTGTCGGTGATCAGGGTGGAAGGAATGCCCGCCCGCTGCAGTTCCCACATGGTCAGGCGCGCGCCCTGCAGCAGCGGACGCGTTTCGTCCGCATACACGTGAATGTTCTTCCCCGCGCGATGTGCCGTGAGAAGGACGCTGAAAGCGGTGCCGTCCCCGCCCGTGGCCAGCGCGCCGGTGTTGCAGTGCGTGATGATGCCGGCATCCCGGGGAATGACGTCCATGCCGTATTGGCCGATGGCCGCACAGCGCCGCGCGTCGTCCTCGTGTATCGCGCGGGCCTCCTCCTCGAGTCGCTGGGGAAGATCCGACGGTTTCGTCGTGAGGATGATGCTCCGCATGCGCTCCAGCGCCCAGAACAGGTTCACGGCCGTGGGACGCGTGGCGGCGAATTCTTCGCACACCGCGAGCATGCGTTCACGGCAGGGGGAAGCCGTGTCCGCGACGGGTGCAGGTCCGGAGGAATCAAGGGATGCGGCAGGATTGAAGTCCGTGCGCTCCAGCGTGGATATGCTTGGCGTTTTGGTCGTGTGGTCCGTGACGGATGCGGCGCCCGCGCATATCTCCCGCGCGGCGAGCACGGTGCCGTATGCGGCGGCGATGCCGATCAGTGGCGCCCCGCGCACGCGCAGCGAACGGATGGCCTCGAGCATGTCGCGGTAGTCGGCGGTTTCGACGATGCGTTCCTCCGTCGGGAGGATCGTTTGATCGAGGAAGCGCAGTCCGTCGTCCGTGAGCCGGATGATGTGGGTATGGGGAGCTGTCATACTATGCCAACGGCCAATCCGCCGCCGCGCTTTGGCGGACCTTCGGCAGCCAACGGCCAACGGCCAATCAAAACGTACTCAGCGTCCGGAATATCGCGAAGCGCTCGGCAATTTGCTCCTCGCCGAGTTCCCGGATTCCTTCGATGCTGAATTCCTCGACGCAGAAGGAGGCGAGCACGCTGCCGTAGACGACGGCCTTGCGCATGTTGGC
>JAFGKR010000216.1 GCA_016928515.1 Bacteroidota bacterium
GAGAGAGAATTCCGTCTTCAGTCCTTGAATCCCAGTGTAATAGCGGCGGAGGCGGACTGGTTCAATTCTGAATGGAAGCTTCGCAAACCGTATCACGATCCGTTGCCGGATGCTCATGACACTTCGGTGCTGCATCCCTGAGAAAGGGATGTGCCGACGGCGGGAAGCAACTCCAGCATGAAACGCAACAAGGTTGCGCTTCAGGAATTCGGATGTTTGAGAGAATGCTTCTCAAAATAGTTGATAAAATAGGTACGATGCAACGAAATTGCTGTCCCGGTGTTCGTGAATTAGGATATATTCCCTTATATTCATCCAGTTATTCTTCTCCCGAACATGTGCATGCAGTGAATATCACAACGACTTCATTCCGATGGCGTACTCCCGCGTGCATCCTCTTTCCGGTGGCTGCACTTATCGGATTCCTCGCTCCGTTTATACATGCGCAACAGGGCCTGCCTGACAGGATTGCCGCGCCACTGAAATCCTGGACATCCGCGGAGGAACGGGTGGATGCCATGAACAACGCCGCATGGCATCTCCGGCATAATGATCCTGTCCAGGCACTTGAATGGGCGTTGCGTGCCCGGGATCTCGCGGATTCGGCATCCTACGAGCGCGGTCTCGGATGGGCATACCGAAATGAAGCTGTCGTGGAATACGTGCTGGGAGAGTATGCCGATGCCTTGACCTCGAACCTGGAAGCATTGCGTATCTTCGAACGACTCGGTGAACGGGACGGAATCGCCTCGGCGCATCTCAACATCGGACTCGTCCACTGGCAGATCGGCAATCCGGAGAAGGCGCAGCAGTACTTTCACGATGCACTGGCGAAAAACCCGAGCCCTACCCTGACCGCAACCGCCTATGGGAACATCGGCCTCATGCACACCGAGCAGGCGGAGTATCGGAACGCTCTTGCCAATACGGAGAAAGCGCTGGATATCTATCGGAGAATCGGGGACGCTCTCGGCGAATCCACTATGCTCAACAATCTCGGGTGGATTTACGAGTTGCAACAGAAGCCCACGGATGCCCTGAAATATTACGAGCGGAGCCTTGCGATCCGCAGAAAAATCGGGGACAAGCGCCGCATCGCAAGTGTCTCCATCAGTATCGGTTCGATTCTCCGACAGCAAAAACACTTTGACGAAGCCCTGGAGTTTCTCGCCCGGGCACTGCAACTTTCCCGGGAAATCGGAGACAAAAAGCAGATTGAAGCTTCTTACGAGGAGATGTCACGGGCCTATGCTGATATGGGAAATTTTGAGCAGGCCTATCTCCACTTCGTACGCTTCGCGGGGGCGCGCGACAGCATCGTCGATGATCGGATTGCCGTGGATATCGCGAAGCTCGAGGCCAATTTCCGCATGGAGCAGGCGGAACGGGAGGTTGCACTTCTTACCCGCGCCAACGAGCTTCAGTCGACGATCGTGTACATCACATCTGCCGGTCTCGTGCTGGTATTGATTTTCTCCGTCGTCAGCTTCATCGGTTACCGCAGCAAATCGCGTATCAATCGTCGACTCGAAGCGACACAAAAGCAACTGATCGTCCAGGAAAAACTCGCCTCGCTCGGACAACTCACAGCCGGAATTGCGCATGAAATCCAGAATCCGCTCAATTTTATCACGAATTTCTCGGAGGTCTCGCGGGAACTGCTGCTCGAGCTGGATGAAACGGACGATCCGGAGGAACGCACGGCAATTCTCGGAGACCTGGGTCAGAGCGTACGGAAAATCCATGAGCACGGAGTTCGCGCCGACGGTATCGTACGAAGCATGATGCTGCATGCACGCAGTTCTTCCGAGGAGCCGCAGCTCACAGACGTAGACGCCCTGATCAGTTACGTCATCGAACTGGCAACGCATGCAACCACCGCGAGTAACATGCCTCGGCCCCCGGTTTTCGACGCACGTCTCGAACCGCTGCTGCCTGCGGTCAGAGTCGTTCCACAGGATCTGAGCCAGGTCTTCCTGAACATCATAAACAATGCCGTGGACGCACTGAGTGAACGCAGTCATCTCGTCACCGAGGGGTATGAACCCCGCATCACCATCACAACCGGTGTTCAGGGTCGCTCGCTCATCATCCGCATCCGGGATAACGGCATCGGCATTCCGGAGTCCATTCGGGGCCGGATCTTCGAGCCATTCTACACGACCAAGGATTCCGGGAAGGGCACGGGACTGGGATTGTCGATCTCGTATGACCTGATCGTCCAGAAATACGGGGGGACGATCGATGTCGCGTCGCAGGAAAACGAGTACACCGAATTCATTATGACACTCCCGACGGTGTAACCGAGGGAGCAATCCAGTGGACAGGCATGATGGGGCGAATCCGCCTGCCGCACTGCAGAGGGTCTGTCTACCGGAACTTCCGGATTCTATCCGCAATGTCTATGTTTTTTTCTTTCACCTGTGTATCTCCCCGGGTGCTGCTGGATGCAAAGACAATGCACTGGCGGATTCCCTCCTTCGAGAGTCTGTCCGGCGTCTGGATTTGCTGGCAGGATCGGAATCTCCGATGCTGGATGCACCGCTCTCCATGCTCGCAACTCTCTATGCGCATCGGGGTTCGCCGGCGCAGGGTCTTCCATTCATTGACCGCGCCATCGGACTCACGCGCAGCTGCTGGGGACCGGATCATCCGGCCTGCGGTCGACTTCTGCGCGTCCGGGCCGACCTGGAAATCGCGGCCTGGCGGTACGACAGGGCAGGTGTGCACATTTGCAAAGTTCATCCTGATCGGCGAGTGAAAAATCGACTCGCGTCATCGCAGGGGAACAGTGACCACCCTGCTGCGACTGCTTTCCATCCCACCTGCCCCGACCGTGGTCAGATAATATGACACAATCGTGGTCCTGCCCGGTTTCGTATCCGTAAATGCACGCTCTTCCGGTTTGAGCTTTTTGATCAGTTCCGGTTTATTCCCTCGGGCATAACGGTAGATCCGTAGTCCTGCGACGTCCGGTTGAATGACTTCATCCCAGGTGAGCTGCACCCGTTTCCCTTCCTTCCAGGCGCGAACATTCCCTGGAGGGAAATACTCCGGTGCATCGACCCGGACGACGGCATGCGGACTGAATGCGCTGGTGTCGCCGGTAATGCTCACCGCGCGGATAGCGTACGTGTAGGTTCCGCCCGGCACCGTCTCCTTTTCCTCGTAGAAATTCTGCCATGCCTCCTGCAGCGTATCGGCGACCGGTGTCAGCTTCTTCTCAGCTCCCCGCTTGCGATACACTCGGTATCCCAGAATCGATTCATCACGATCGAGCGTGGTATTCCAGGAAACGAGAATGCGTCTGCCGTCTACCGCAGCCTCTACGCCACCCGGTGACGCCACCGGCTCAGAGATGAGTGGAATGGCGCTGACCGTGTCGGACGAAGCGCTTTCGACATGACTGGTGCTTTCCGACATAACAGCATACATGTAGGCGTGCGCGGGACGCAAAGAGGATGAGGTATCCACGTACACGCCCTGGTCAGGCGGCAGCAGTGGAGACAGCTGTTTCAAGGGCATGAGGTACCCGTCTCCGCGGTAGACGTAGTATCCTTTGAGATACTGCAGAGAGTCTGTAAACCAGGAAATGCGCACGCCGCCCTCAATCGCTTCAGCGCGTACACCGTTCGGCGGTGTCGGGATCTCGCTGCTGCTGTGAATGCCGAACACAACGGCACTGGCGACCGACCGCAGTCCGCCCGGACCAATAAGTCGAAGTAGGTAGTAGTACCGCTCCATGCAGCGGAAAAACCGAGTCCTGATTGCATGGACATGATAGCGCTCAGGACCGCGGTGAACACATTGTTGTCGGAGGCCGCACCGGTGAGGATGTTTTCATCGGAATAATTCTGCCGTGTCAGAAACAGCATGAAAAAATACTGCATCGATCCGGTGGTGACGGTGTAGCGCGGCGTCAGCGAATACGACTCGGAGACGTTCTGGATGCGGGTGCTGTCGTTGACTGGCAAACTGCCGGCGCTGCTGGACATGGAGTAATTGGAGTACTGTGCGTCAAGGCCGAAGGAAGGTGCAGGCATCCAGTTTACATTCGCCGAGCCGATCACCCTGCTGGTCGTTGCGATACGGTCGTCGAAAAGATTGTCATGACGGAAACCAAGGGAAGAATTGAAGCGGAGTGTCCCATCCGCGAGCCGCATTGTGGGCGCTATGGTGATATCCTCGATGTCACTCTGTGTATAGATCGCACCCATCGTCTCGTATTCCGGTCCCACACGCGCGTACTGGAGACGCAACGACCATAGGTCAGCGAAATACGTTCCGCCGAGTCTGAAAGCGAAATTCAACCGTGTAGAGAGATGCGTATCATAGAGTCCCCCGCTGGCAGTAACCACTTCTTCATCCTGAATTACCGGCAGCTCGGTATCCCGAGTGTAGAAGCTTCCGGCAGACTGCCCGTCAGCGTGATGGGTTCAATATCGGAACGAGACAGATCCTGCCCCCAGACCGGGACGCAGAAAAACAGTCCTCCGATGATGCACATCAGCGAATATCTATGGACGGGATGTATTCCACAGGTATGTGCGGCAAAGGCCGGCATCGCAAATGCTCCAACGCCACAGCGGATGATGTATGCTTTTCCGAGTGTAGGTAGAATATAGGATAGAATGAGCGAAAATTCCAATTTAAGGAAGTTTTCGCTCCATTTTTTTCACCCGTCGGTGGCAAAGCATCGTACACACACTCCGAATACTACTCCCCGGCAGAAGGCAACGAGCTGGTAAACCGGAACAGGATGACCACCGCGCCGATTCGTTCGTTGAATCCGGTCAGGGGAACGACCGCACGCACCCTGTTCTGCCCGACCTCGTCGACGAGAACGTGATCAAGCGTGCCGAGCAATGAACGAAGTGTCGCATCGAGTCCCGTACCCTCACGGTTGCGGTCTGAGGATGCGCGGATAACGCCGTCCGCACCAGTCACCATGACCACATCAACCGGACCACCCTGGACGAGCTGATCGGCATATTCGCGCATTCGATCCACATCATCGGCCATGAGCGCGTCCCGAAAGGCAAGTCCCGCAGCCACACCGGCAACAGTTGCGAGATTTTCGGTACGCTCCGCGAGCTGGATCGAAGCCGTTTCCCGCTCATTTTTCAGTTCTTCGGCATGGCGGCTTTCCATCATCCCGTCAGAAACCATCTTCCAGACCAGGATGGCGAGTGCCAGGACGATGAGAATATAAATCGTCATCCGATACAGTCGACCCCGCATGATGGTGGGATCCCGGCGAGCGGATCCTTTCTGCTGTTCAATATCTTTCATATGTACCTCCTGTTACATCAAAACTAGAAATCTCCAGACCAGATGCAAGCATAGTATCCTGATCGCCGAAGGCAGGTCAATGCAGAGCGTGACACCAGCCAGTTCGCCTGTTTCAGCTTTCGGATTTGTAATACCGTTGTAAGGCCATTGTAGGATTCTCCCGTTAGATTGATATACGGATAGTCAGAACCATATACGTGGACACTCCCAGGCGACACAGCGTGAAAATTTTTCAGACGCCCCTGATACGACAACGGACTGTATGGATAGCAATGCTCGTATCCGTTCTGGTCTCCATGCAATCCGTATCTGACTCGCGTCCGTTCAAGGCAGCGATGCTTCTGTCGTCTGGATACGATGCGGAAAAGCCGGGTACAAAAACGGCGTCTTCGCGATCGGCCGGTGTGACAGTATCAGATTTCAGCGGGAAGCGGCAGGCACGCAGCGTGCACCTGGAATGGATCACGACACGGGAAATCGATCTGGAGGGATTCGAGCTGCAGCGCGCCTCATCCGAGAGCCAGGGATGGGAAGCCGTCGCTTTCATCGCCTCCTTCGGGAACAGCACATTGGAGCAGCGCTATTTGTACACGGACCATACCGTCCCACCGGAGGATGTCCGTTACATGCTGCGCATCAGAAACCGGGATGGAAGTGCTCAGTACTCCCGCATCATCACCGTCCCCGCGGGAAGCATCCTGCGTTCCTTCCTCGTACATGAGCCCGAAGACTCTTTCGGCCGACAGTACACTGCATCCATCGTCCTGAACGAAACCGCCAAGGTTGCATTATCACTGACCGATTCACACGGGAATCAACTCGTCCGCGTCCTTCCGTCACGAGACATGGAAAAAGGAAAGCACAACATTCCGATTGACTGCTCACGCCTGGCACGCGGAAACTACGAACTGCATCTGCATACGTCGGAGGGACGGTACGCACGAACCCTTACCCTGC
>JAFGKR010000217.1 GCA_016928515.1 Bacteroidota bacterium
ATTCGGTCCATCGGGATACCTCGTGCGAAGTCAATCACTGCGATTGTCTCCGTATATGCTTGTGATGGTGTGTGTTTCATGGAAGGTCATGAGACCGTGAGAATCTTTTTCAGGGTTTTCCACATCTCCGCACCCTGCAGTTCCAGATCCGATCGGAAGCGCTCGAGCCGCCAGCGGGTTACGAGCATGCGGAGACTGCCGACAATGATGATCGCCTGCTCCTGAACACGCATGTCGGTGCGAATCTGTCCATCTCTGCGACCGCGTTCGAGCAGCGACTGGAGAATCTCGAAATTCAGATTCATGATGAACAGCACGGTTTCCGAGAGACGGCTGTCGTTCTGAAAAATCTCCTCGGAGAAGATCACATCCGCGAGATAGGGTTTGCGCGTGAAGGTGCGGAAGTGATTGAGAAAAAGCGATTCGATTTTTTCGAGAGGCTCCGCCGGCAGGCCTCGAATCTCCTCATGCACGGTCATGGCATTCTGCTTGAATTGATCGAGAATGGCCGTCAGGATATCGAGCTTGCTAGCGAAATGGCGGTACAGTGCCGCTTCGGTCACTCCGATGCGCGCCGACAGATTCTTGATGGTCAGCTCCTGTATGCTTCGCTCGGAAATCAACTGAATCGCCGCCTCGATGATTTCCTGTTGTCGGGGAGTCAGTGCCGTCGCCGTGCCGCTTTCGGTTCGTGTGTTCTGCATGTGAGTATGGATAGATGATCATTGTGTAAGTAAATATTTACTTACAATATACAACACGGCACAGCGATTGTCAAGACCTCTCGCTGACAGATTGCACCGTCCGGTCAGGACATCCCGTGACATTGTCGCACATGGCGGACATTTCCACGATTTGTTTCTTCCGGAAAGATTGGTGATTTTCATCCCGGATTACCCGTAATTTCCCTGCATTCGGATTCCGTTTCCGATGAACATCCTCTTCGTCCAGACGAACACCGTCGCACAACTCATGCCGCTGCCCATCGGCGCGGCGATCACGGCGAAGCATCTCGAACGCGCGGGACACAACGTGCGTTTCGTCGATCTCATGGGCGAACGCGATCCGGTCGCTGCCGCCAGACAGGCAGCAACGGAGTTCGAACCCGATCTCGCCTGCTTTTCCATCCGCAACCGCGACAACCAGTCGCTGCTGAAATATCATGATCCTCTGCCGGGCATCCGGGATATTGTCGAGGCGGTTCGATTTGCCGCTCTTCCGTCCCTCGATACGGGCGGTGCCACCGATTCGGGCGGTGCCACCGATTCGGGCGGTGCCACCGATTCGGGCGATGCCACCGATACGGGCGATGCCACCGATACGGACGATGCCACCGATACGGGCGGTGCCACCGATTCAGGCGGATTCATGAATCCGCCCTACATCGTCCTCGGCGGCACGGCGTTTACAACGTTCCCGCGTCGTATGTTGGAATATTTCCGCGCCGACTACGGCATCGCGGGGGATGCACTGTCCAATGTTTCGCGCTTTGTCAACTCCCTGAAAAACGGCACACCCGACCTCGATACACCCGGACTGGTGTACCGTAACGCGGATGGCGCCATCATTGAGAATCCCTTCACCCTCGAGGGATACCGCGAGGTCGATACGGGGTATCACGATTTCATCGACCGCCGGCGCTACCGGAAGACGTACTGGGATGCCGCCGTCATCACGCGCAGCGGCTGTCCGGAGCGCTGCGAGTACTGCGACACCTTCCGCACCTTCGGACGCGATTTCATCCTGCGCGATCCCGCCGCGATCGCCGAGGAAATGCACATGCTCCGTCACACGCGAGGCGCGCGTTCCGCCTGGCTGGTGGATGCGGGATTCAACCGTCCCCTCGATCACGCGAAGGAGGTGCTCGAACACATCATCCGCCGTGACGCGCGCATGCAGCTCTACAGCGTCCTCGATCCGGGAGAGACCGACGGGGAATTCTTCCGCCTCTACCGCCGCGCGGGTGGCGGAGCCTTCATGATGTTCGCCGAGAGCATGTCAGATCCCGTTCTGGAGAAGCTTCAGAAGAAATTCCGTTACGAGGATATCCGGCGCGAGGCGCGCGCCATCCGCGCGGCCGGACTCGATTTCATGCTGATGCCCAACCTGGGAAGCCCGGGCGAAACCCGCGACACCGTCGAGGAAAGCCTGCGCCGCGCTCCCGGACTCGGCGCGGTGATGACGGATTTCGGCATCGGCTGGCGCATTCAGCCCGGTACCGCGCTCCGCGACAGAGCGGTGGCGGAAGGACTGATCCACGAGTACGACGACTGCTGGAACGCCCACTTCTACGTCTCCCCCGAAACACCGGTCGAATGGCTCCGCGAGCGCGTCCGCCGTTTCCGCCGCACTCACATCCATCTCGCACTGCGCATGCTTCCCTTCATCTGGCGCATGGCCACGCGGAGGCCGTAGACAGCTCAGATCCGTCCTTCCGACTTCCGAAGGACAAACGGACCCATGGCGAGCGTGTCGACCTCGGTCGATCGGAAAAGACGAATCGCTTCCCCGGGAGTACGGACGATCGGCTCTCCCGCAATATTGAGCGAGGTGTTCAGCACAATCCCGTGTCCCGTTCTCTCCTTCAACGCGACGAGAACGGCGTGAAGCTGCGGATTCTCCTCTTTCGTGACTGTCTGGACACGACAGCTTCCGTCGACATGTCGAACGGCGGGAAACATGTCCCGATAGGCGGGAGCAAAGTGAAACACCTTGAGCATGTACGGAGACTCTTTCCCGCTATCGAAATACTTCGCGACATCCTCGAGCAGGACAGCGGCGGCGAACGGTCGAAACGATTCGCGATGCTTTACCTTGCGATTCAGGATATCCTTCATGTCCGGATGACATGCGGATGCGAGAATGCTCCGATTCCCAAGTGCCCGCGGTCCGAATTCCATACGGCCGCAGAACCGCGCGACTACGTTTCCCGCGATGATCTCATCGGCGATGAGAGGGGCGATGTCCTCCGGACAAACATAGGGGAGACCGGCGTTTTCGATCGCCCTCCGCATTTCGGCATCCGCATATTCCGATCCCAGAAACGCATGCCGCATCGCTTCCCGCCGGAATCCGGGATCGATGCGCGAGGCGATCTGCAGAGCCGCCCCGATGGAGACGCCATTGTCTCCGGCGGCGGGTTGAATAAAGACCTCGGGCGCCAGCTCCCGGACGAGGCGTCCGTTCAGGACGGAATTCAGAAAGACTCCACCTGCAGCGCACAGTGGTCCGTTGCCATGCATCCCGATATCATGACGCAGCAGTGACAGCACGGTGCGTTCCACGCAGGCCTGCAGAGAACACGCGAGATTCTCGTGCCGTTGATCCAGCGACTCATTCTGGCGCCGCGGCTGCATCGATGTCTGCCGCAGCCATTCTTCGCGGAAATGTCCCATCCTCGCTTCGTGATAATCCAGCAAACCGGTGTTCAGACGAAAGGCATCGCCCTGGCGCACGGTACGGCAGAGAGAGGAAAACAGATCGTGATGTTCGTCTTCGCCGTAGGAGGCAAGAGCCATCACTTTTCCTTCGTCACTGGTGGGACGAAAGCCGAGGAACGCGGTGACCGATGCGTACAGATGACCCAGTGAATGCGGGTAGCAAATCATTGCCCGACGCGTGACTGCGTTGCCGGCTCCCGAGAATATGGAAAAGGTGGCGGATTCGCCGACGCCATCCGCAACGACGATGCGTGCAGTATCGAAGGGCGATACGAAGTAGCTGCTCGCGGCATGCGCCGTGTGATGGGACACATGATACACCGGGGGGATTCGACCGCCGTAGCGCTGCCGGAAGCTTTGCCGAAGACGGAAAATGTCGCGGATTCCGTTCAGATAGTTACCTCCCCTGTTCACCTTGGTCCGCAGCAGGTCGGGATTGCGCAGGCTGTCCCGCAGAGAAACAGAGATGCGCTTCCCCCATCCCAGGTATGGATTCCATCCGATCGCGACGGCATCGAGATCCCTGAGTTGGATCCCGGCAATGCGCAGGCATTCATCCACGCTCAACCACGGGAATCCCTCATAATGCTTGATGCGGTTGAGGCGCTCTTCCTCGACGGCACAGACAATCTCTCCGCCGCGGACGACGGCTGCGGACGCATCGGAAAAAACGCTGAGACCCATGACCATCATACGTCATATGCCTCCGGCTGTTCGGCAATCCGGTTGATGATTCCGTCAAGAAATGGAGCCGCGTTTCTGCGCATTCTCTGCCTGCCGCGAAACGGGCGATAGTACAGGCGGGCATGCGCATGAATGATGAGACCGACGTAGCAGGAATGCTGCGTGGAAAAATGGACATGCTCCTTTTTCGTATTCCGCATCGATGTCATCCCGCGGCGTTCGCACTGAACATCGGTCTGATCCTCCTCGTACACCGGAACGTCGTACGTCATGCCATACCGTTGATACCAGCTCTTCATCACCGTGATATACTCCCGTGTCTGCGCCGGAAACAGTGGTGAGGATTCCTTGTTCGCCCCGTCGAACGTCGTCAGGATCCCGTGCTCCCGGTTGTACGCGATCGTCCTGCAATGCATGGCAAGCTTGCACGCACCGCACATCCAGGGAATGTAAAATGTTCGGTAGTGCGGAACATGGGTTTTCCAGTCGATTCGATACAGACGGCGGTACAGCAAACCGATTTCTTCCTCCTGGGATACAATCCGCTCCGCACCGAATCGTTCACGCAATTCCTCGGTAACGATGCGATGCCGGCCCATTCTGCTCATGAGGGAATGATGATATGTGAGCAGGTGCACGCGCTCACCGTGTTCCAGCGCTTTCAGGACGGCAAGTGTGGAATCGGGTCCGCCGGAAAACAGAACGGATACGTCATTCATATCGTTTTTCTCCTGAGGTCATTGTTGCGCTTTCCTGGCTTCCATCGACATCCGGATGCTCGACCCGCAAATGGTACACCCGACTGGGATTGAGAAGCTGCTGCGTGACGGCGGTGATGGAATATCCGTTGTGCCTGCAGTGCTGTTCGACGATTTCCTTCTCAAGATAGACGGTGTTGAAACCCAGCAGGATCATTCCTCCCGGTGACAGATACTGCGTACCCTCCTCCAGGAAACGCCCGATGAACTCGTACCCACTGTCTCCTCCGCACCAGTCCGTTTCCTTTTCATGCATCCGGTTGATTCCCCGCCGCCTGCCTTCATCGCGTGGAATATAGAGTGTATTGGAGAAAATGAGATCGTAGCGTCGCTCGACGGAAGTGAACAGATCGCTCGTGAATATCCGGATGCCGGCGACAGTCTTCGGGATTTGATTCTGTGCGTGGGCTGCATATGCGGGATTGATATCGCAGGCGTCGATCCGGCAGTCGATGCGCGGCGCAATGGACAGGGGAAGGAGGGCGTAGGGACCGGTTCCGATTTCGAGGACATGCATGCCCGGCCTGACGCTCTCCCGCAGGGCACGCCGCAGAACAAGCGTGGTGAAATCCCAGTGGATGCGCCCCGTGTCATTTGGACGGATACCAAAAAGCATCCATGTCAGAACGGGATTTCGCCGGATAATCGAATTGAGCAGGTGCTGACTCATTCCATGCCGTCGAGGCAGTAATAAAGATGACGTTCAACCGGAAGATAGACACTGAAGAGATGAATTCATTCCCCTGTCTCGGCATCATCCTCTCCCGGCGAGTTCTCTTCCATCACGACACGAACTGAAACTTCCCGCCGTTTCCGTCGTTTCTGATATCATGGGACATCGAATCCCGCAGTAATCAGATATGTTGCCGCCATGAACAAGCTTCTCCCTCCCACATACTTCATGATCGCGCTGCTGCTGACAGCGGCGGCACATTTCCTTTTCCGCTACGGCGATTTCCTCGCCTTCCCGTGGACGCTGACCGGCATTCTCCCGATCGTCGTCGGCAGCTGGTTCAATCTCGCGGCCGATCAGCTGTTCAAGAAACGCAACACCACCGTCAAGCCTTTCGAGGAATCCAGCGTGCTCGTCACCGACGGCGTCTTCCGCGTCACGCGTAATCCCATGTACGTCGGAATGATCCTGATCCTGCTCGGCGAGGCACTCCTGCTCGGATCTATCGCTCCCTTCCTCGTCGTTCTTGTTGCGGCGGTGTTCTTTGACAGGACGTATATCGTCCCGGAGGAGTGCCAACTTGCGGCAACCTTCGGTGAGGAATTCGACACCTACCGCAGCCGCGTGCGTCGCTGGCTCTGAGCCTCCTTCAGCCGTTCCTCGTCCACGACACCTGTGCTGACACCGCCACCCGAACCGCGACACCGCCACCCGAACCGCGACACCGCCAC
>JAFGKR010000218.1 GCA_016928515.1 Bacteroidota bacterium
ACGGAAATGATCCGGAATCTCGAAGGCATTGCATCCGCTGCGGAGAAATTCGTAGATTCAAAGGTTCGGGCCTCCGACAGACGCCTCCGGCTGCTTCTCGGCGATCGTGCATTTTCGCGACTCGAAGGACGTCTGCAGGCAGTGATGCAATTCGTCGATGAGCGTCACCAGACTGCGCAGCGCATCGTCGAGCATGGTTGGGAACGGAGAGATCATCGTGTCGCCCTTCTCCGGCAGCAGCTCGCCTCACACGCTCCGGAGAGATTTTTTCGCCGCGGGGCAGTACTGCTTCACCGCGGAGGCGATCCCGTGACCTCCGTTCGACAGGTGCAACCGGGCGATTTCATATCCATCACCCTGTACGACGGAACAGCACACGCCACTATTCTTCAGACCGAGGAACATGAGCAAAAAAAAGGATGACAATTTTGAACTTCAGGTCGAACGCCTGAACAACATTGTTCAGAAACTCGATGAAGATTCCACTCCTCTCGAGGAGAGCATGAAATTGTACGAAGAAGGAATCGAAATCGTCGAAAAATGTGTTACGTATCTGTCCGAGGCCCAGAAAAAGATTCAGGAACTGCGGAAACGTTCCGACGGCGTCTTCGAAAAACTGGATTTCCACGGAGAGTAAGAGCGTTTACACGATCGCAGACACCTATGTCAGACTCAACGCCACCAAAATATCTTTCAATGATCAATGATCCCTCCGATCTTCGCAGGATGGATATTCAGGATTTGCGGCACGTTTGCAGTGACATCCGTGATCATCTGATTGACACCGTCGCGCGAACAGGCGGACATCTCGGTGCAGGACTCGGCACCGTCGAACTCGCGGTTGCCTTGCATTATGTCTTTCAGACTCCGCAGGACAAGATCATCTGGGATGTGGGGCATCAGGCCTATCCGCACAAGATCCTCACCGGCCGGAAAGACCGCATGCATACGATTCGGCAGTACGGCGGTCTCAGCGGTTTTCTCAAGAGGAATGAGAGTCCGTATGACGTCTTTGGCGCTGGTCATGCAACGACATCGATCTCTGCGGCCCTCGGGATCGCTGCTGCGAGGGATTTCGACGGTGATGATTACAAGGTACTCGCCGTTATCGGTGACGGAGCCATGACAGGCGGTTTGGCATACGAGGCGATGAATAACTGCGGGCTTCTCAAAAAGAACGTCATCGTCGTGCTCAATGACAACAACATGTCCATCGCCCCGAATGTCTGGGCGATTTCGAATCACTTCAATGAGTTGATCGCCTCACCGACCTACAATCGTTTTCGAGCCAACGTCTGGGATCTGGCAGGGAAATTTGATCAGATCGGTGATCGTTTCCGCAAAATCGCCGCGCGACTGGAGGGGGGAATCAAATCCGTGTTGACACCGGGTATGCTCTTCGAAGCGCTCGGGTTCAGGTACTTCGGTCCGATCAACGGGCATAATGTCGTCACGCTCGTGAATATATTCAAGGAAGTGCAGGACTGGACGGGACCGATACTCGTGCATGTCATCACGCAGAAGGGGAAGGGATACGAACCGGCAGAGCGGGATGGCATGAATCTGCATGGCGTCACTCCGTTCGACAAGATTACCGGCAAGGCACCCGCGAAGTCCGGCGGAACAGCTAGCTACACGTCGGTCTTTGCCGATGCACTCGTCGATATCGTGCATGGTAATCCGAAGGTCGTCGGTATCACTGCCGCCATGTCGACGGGGACCGGGCTGGACAAACTCCAGCAGGAAGTGCCCGAAAAATACTTCGATGTCGGCATCGCGGAACCGCACGCGGTCACCTTCGCCGCCGGCATGGCCACGGAAGGATATATCCCTGTTGCTGCCATTTATTCCACCTTCCTGCAGCGTGCCTTCGATCAGATCATCCATGATGTCGCAATCCAGGATCTGCATGTCGTGTTCGCACTCGATCGCGGCGGCCTTGTCGGAGCGGATGGTCCGACACATCACGGCGCGTATGATCTTTCCTACCTCCGGCTTATTCCGAAGATGGTCATCATGGCTCCTTCCGATGAGCAGGAATTGCGCGACATGCTCTACACTGCAGTGCAGTATAATGGCCCGGTTGCCCTTCGCTACCCTCGCGGGAATGCCATCGGGCTGCGCCTCCGCACAACATTCGAGGAGCTTTCGATCGGAAAGGGGGAAATGCGGCGGGACGGGGAGGACATAGCCATCCTTGCCGTGGGCAATATGGTCCAAAACGCGCTCACAGCGGCGGATCTGCTCGCGAACAGCGACATCAATGCCGCCGTCTTCAATATGCGATTCATCAAACCCCTGGACACCGAATTGCTGGAAGCGGTTGCACAGCGCTTCAAATACATCCTTACCATCGAAGATAATTCCGTCATGGGCGGATTCGGAAGCGGGGTCGCAGAGTTTCTCAGTACGCTGCACGGACCGCAGCCCTTTCTGCGCCTGCATGGATTACCGGACGAATTCATCGAACACGGAACGCAGGAAGAACTGCATCGCAGTCTGAATCTGGATCCGCTCGGAATCGCGCGGACTGCAGGGGAGATGCTGGGAGTGCAGTTGACCGCTACCGTGGAACATCCCGCCTGATCCCCCCCGGAATGCGAGTCCGCACCGCAACGCTCCATACCCTTCTGTTCTGTGCTGTTCTCGGCGCCTCTGCGCCCGCATGGGTCGCTGCCCAAGCCGATCCGCGAACAGGCCTCCCTCCGGACAGCATGCGAACGCTCGCAAAAGGCGTGCAGTACTCACATGTATTCATCCCGAAGGACCGCCTTTCCGTACACACCCTGACGATCGACCTCAGCAATACACGCGTCGGTGTGCGTCTCGGAAAGGGACTCGACCACATCGCCGGACTGGAGCGCGTCCACAGTATCCTCCACAGGTATGATTCCGCTGTGGCGGGTGTGCGTGTCCTCGGCGGCATCAATGCAAACTTCTGGAAAGCCGGGACCATCCATCCCATGGGGCCGACGGTCAGCGATGGAGAAATGCTCATTGCCGGGAAGTACAGGAACTGGCCCTCCGTCGCGTTCACTGATCACGGCAAGGTTCTGATCGATACTTTTCACATGAATGTTTCTCTCGAGACGCGACTGGGGAGTATCCCTGTCGCACGTGTGAATCGTCGCGTGGATTCCTCCGAGGTCGTGTTGTACACCACGTTCTACGGGCCATCAGTGCCCTACATAGACACGCTTGGCATTCGGGAAGCGTCGCGCGATACCATCACGGACGACTCCGAGACGAACATCGACACCCTCATCCTGGCGCATATGGATTCGGTGTGGTCCGTCAGTCCTGAAAGCGGAACGTTGAAGTTGCAGTTCATGTACCTCTATCCGTCGCTTGCCAATACTCGCATTCCTTGCCGCGTCACTGCGCTGGATACGGGATTCGTGGCGATTCCGGAAGGTGGAGGAGTCATTTCGTTCGGGAAGGGACCGTTCCCGCTGTTTTCCTCGCTTTTCGTCGGAGACACCTTCTCCATCGCCAGTCGGCTCGATCCGATGGTGGACGAGCCTGTCGTACAGATGACGGGAGGGACGCCGCGCATCGTCCGTGACGGAAAAGTGAACGTGGAATGGGTGGAGGCGGGATTGACGAAAATCCGGTTCGTCGAAGGACGGTACGGTCGATCCTCACTCGGCATCTCCCGAAACGGGGACACGTTGATCCTGATGACCGTGGAACCGTACAACCGGCGTCAGGGAAGACGCGGTGTCAGTCTCGCTGCGCTGGCCGAGCTTCTCATCGCGCGCGGCGCATGGCATGGCATCAATCTCGATGGCGGCAGTTCCGCGACGATGGTCGTCGAAGGGGAGACACGCGTTCCGCTCAGCGGGAATCGCGGGAGCAGAAAAATCTCCACCGCCTTGATGGTGTTCGAGCGTCTTGGTATTCTTACGAACAGGGATTTTCCCAAGGTTCGCAAGATCATGCGTCTCGAGTAGGAACATGAAAAAAGACAGTCAGTACATGCTCAAGTGCCTTCAGCTCGCCGAACGCGGGCGCTGGACGGTGGAGCCCAATCCGATGGTCGGATGTGTCATCGTTTCAGGGGGGCGCATTGTGGGGAAGGGATGGCATCAGCGATGTGGCGGTCCCCACGCGGAAGCCGCCGCCCTGGAGGATGCCGGTATGAAAGCCCGTGGTGCAACGCTATATGTCTCGCTCGAGCCCTGCAACCATTATGGAAAAACACCGCCCTGCACCGAGGCAATCATCGCGGCAGGAATTCGCAAGGTGATCATTGGCATGCCGGATCCGAATCCGGATGTGACAGGTAACGGCGCGCAGCGCCTCCGGGACGCGGGTATCACCGTCATCGAGGATGTCGAGCGCGAGCGCTGCGAAGCCCTCAACGAAGTGTACCTCGCGAACGCTCTGCACCGTCGTCCCTTCGTCCTCCTCAAGATTGCACAGACGCTCGACGGACACGTAGCGGCGTTGAAGGGCACCTCTCACTGGATCACCTCGGAAGAGTCCCGTATCGAAGTGCACCGCTTGCGTTCGCTGTATGATGCCGTGCTCGTCGGAGCGGAAACCGTGCGAAAGGACAATCCCTCGCTGAATGTACGCCACGTACAGGGACGAAATCCCCGCCGTGTCATCCTCACGCGCTCCTGGAATATACCGTTCTCCGCTGCGGTGTTCAGTGACGATCACCGCGAGCAGACAATGGTGGTGACATCGAAGAAAAGCGCGCGGGCGAACGGCGAAATGATCGCGAAGCTCCGTACGCGTGGAGTCCGCGTGCTGGATGTGACGACAGACATGATGGAATACGCGTCCCTGAAATCCGCGCTGAGTCTGTTGTACGAACAGGAGGGAATCAGGTCCATTCTCGTCGAAGGCGGGCCGGAGGTATTCAGTGCCTTTCTCCGCGCGCGTCTGGCCGATCGCATCGACATATTCACGGCTCCCAAAGTCATCGGGCAGGGACGTACCGCATTTTCCGCGCTTCGTCCCCTGCATCTGGCCGACGCTCTTCGCTTCCGCGTCGAGGACGTCCTGCGCATTGGAGAGGATATATACACGATTCTCAGACCGCATCGGGAGGATTGACATGTTTACCGGCATTATCGAGGAAATCGGAACGCTGCAGTCCATTCGTCCGCTCGGCAAGGGACGTACGCTCGAAATCGGCGCACAGGTGGTGCTGGAGGGGATCGCCGTCGGTGAGAGTATTGCGGTCAACGGCGTATGCCTGACGGTCATATCTTTTGATGCACGGGGCTTTGCAGTGGAGGCGGTCGAGGAGACCATGAAAAAATCCACGCTCGTGTCACTGTCGAGCGGAGCTCGTCTCAACCTGGAGCGCGCGCTCCGTGCGGACAGCCGACTCGGGGGACATTTCGTGCAGGGACATGTGGATTTCACATCCGAGGTGCGCAGCATCGAACGGCGGGAGGAAAGCTGGATGGTGGAGGTCGTCTTTCCGCCATCGGCTTCTGCGAATATCATTCCCGTGGGAAGTATTTCGGTTGATGGTGTCAGCCTCACGGTTGCGGAGAAGCGTGCGGATTCCTTCCGCGTCTCCGTCATTCCGCATAGCTGGGAGGGTACGATCTTCCACACCTACCGCAAGGGGACGCAGGTCAACATTGAACTCGATATGCTGGGAAAATACATTCTCAGCTATCTCCAACAGACTCAGAGTAAAGGACTTACCAGTGGTTATCTGAAGTCTTTGGGATATTGATTTCCATCAACTCCCTTGTGCACGTGAGTCCCCGGCCCGCGAGTGATGAACGTACGGGCGTTCTGCACTTTGTGCTTTGCACTTGTGAAGCTATCGCTTCCGATGCTGTTCAATGGTCTGTTGTATCAGTTCCAGTGTTCGATCCGCCGCAACCTCCCAGTCGAATTTCGCTGCCCAGGCGAGTGCACGTTCGCGGAAGGCGTCCCGGGTGTTACGGGAGGTGAGGAAAACCTTCATCTTTGCGACAAGATCGTCGATATTCCCGTATTCATACAGTAATCCGGTTTCCCCGTCAACCACGGAATCCCGCAGACCGGGCACGTTCGCAGCAACAACGGGGGCGCCGCAGGCATTCGCTTCGACGACCGTCAGGCCCCAGCCCTCTTTCGAAGAGGTGTTTACAACGAAATTCGCTTTCTGCAGCATCGGCGCTTTCTGTTCCTCGTCGATGAAACCGTGGAAGGTGATGCGATCCTGCAGATGCAGTTCCGTGCACAATTCTTCGAGGCGCTTTTTATCATCGCCGTCGCCGATGATATCGAGATGGAGGGAGGGAAAGGGAATGCGCAGGCGATCCATCGCCTGGATCAGATGATCGACGGATTTGTATTTTTTCAGACGACCAAAATAACATATCCGTTGAGCGTCGTAGGTATTACTTTGGTCGTGATAGTATATCTTCTTGTTCACGCAATAATTGACAACGGACACCTGATCCGCCGGAAAGCCCCACTCGATATACTCGTTTGCGGTACTGGGTGAACCGATGATGAAGTGTACCTTTCGGTAGACGGGTTTGATCAGGCGCTCCGCAAGATAAACATATGCTGCCAGAGGAAAGATCGTTTCGAGGAAAATGCTTTTGCCGAAAAGGTGATGAGTTACGCCCTGGACTGGTTCGCGGACGAACAGGGGAGTGTAAAAGGGAATCTTGTTCACGTCATCGATGACAACAGTATAGCCATCATTTTTAAAGCGCCGCAGATACTCGATGGCGACGTGAAAATTGAAGAGGAAACGTCCGCCTTTGCGGATAATGCGTATGCCGTTTCGCGTTTCCTCACGTTCCGAGCCGTCAAAATAATGACAGAACAGGGTGATCTCATGTCCACGAGCCGCCAGTCGCTCGAACACTTCGTGTAGATGAACTTCCGCGCCTCCAGCGAGTGGATTTGTGATGTCCTGCCAGTTAAATACGAGTATTTTCAATGTATTGGGTGTGTTCATATGAAGCATATTCAAATATTAATTGCAGATTACGAATTGCAGATTTTATCAGCAGGAGCATCATTCCTTGTACAGGAAATGGACGAGGGAACACGATATCTGCAAGTTGTAATTTCCAACGCGAGAGTGTTATTTTCTGGCGATAACGCCAATAGAGAGAGCCGTATTGAGTTTGATTATAGATCCATCCATGCCGTTGCGAATCTTTTCTCGAAGACGTGAGATGGGAGGAAGGAGCTGCGGATACAGGGGAAGTTTGATACCGGTTTTGTAGAGCGCTTCCCGAAATGTTCTGTAGAACAGACTGGGATACATCCATTCGCCGTAGGCCGCCACCGGTTGTAAGCCAAGCTGTTTCAATAGATTGCGAAGCTCGCTGACGGAGAATTCGCGTTCCCAGCCGGCAAACCATGCATTCAGAGCGATAAGGATATGCTTGATAGCCGTGTAGATGTGCCAGCGCTGTGGAACGTCGACGATAAGCAGGCCTCCGGGTTTGAGGACACGGATATTCTCTCGTAAAAGATTTTCCGCGGCGTCCTTGCGGAAATGTTCGAGCAGTCCCTGGTGGAATACCGCATCGAAGGATTCGTCCGGAAACGGCAGCGCAAACGCGTCACCGCCGATGGCGGAGATGTGTTCGACCGAGGGCAGGTTATTGCGGATGATCTTCAGCGAGTTCATGGAATAGTCGAGCAGGACGAGTTCTGCGCCGTCCTGCGCCATATAGAAGCTGTCGCGTCCCGTACCAGCGCCGACTTCGAGAATCCGTGCGCCGGGTAGATGCAGATGTTTCGAGAGGTTGCGGCGTATACGGTCTGTATTCGCATAGACTTCCTTGGTATCGGATTTCTGGTCCCAGAAGTCATCCCAGTTCTTTTTCGTTGACTCTTTCATGCTGATTGATGCGTCCAGTTACTTCCTATAATAAACATTATGTAAAGTTATATATTATGCCCCTTTGCCCTGCTTACAGGGATGTGCGGATGGGAGTTATGGTTGTTGCTTCATGATCTTTCTCGCATAGACACCCGTCTACTGTCCGGAAGTTCTGACATTGTGTCAGAGGTGTG
>JAFGKR010000219.1 GCA_016928515.1 Bacteroidota bacterium
AGGAGATCCGGCATGCGATCCTCCATGGTGACGCAATAGACTTCCGCGTCGACCTGTCGCGCCATCCCGAAAATCTCAGCGGCATTCCCCGTCGCGTAGCCGTCTGTGAGAAGAACAACGACGCGCTTGCGTTCTCCGCGCTGCACGACGCGAAGTGCGCCGGCGAACGGATCGATCAGCGCCGCGCTGAAGCTGGTTCCACCACCCGCCCGTAACAGCTGCAGCGCATCAGCGAGCGCTGCCCGGTCGTTCGTGAAATCCTGCAGCAAGGCGTTTGTCATGGTGAACGACGTCAGTGCGCACGCGGAAGTATGGAACGGAAACACTTCGAGCCACGCTTCGGCCGCGGCACGGGCGATGTCGAGCGGGATACCGTCCATTGACCCGGATACATCGAGCGTCAGGACAGCTGACAACGGAACCTGCGGGGAGTGTGGCGGACAGGAAGCGTGAATGATGCGGCGTGTCTCCCCGTTCTCCGTGAGAGAGAAATCCTCCGGCGTCAGATCGGAAAGCCGGGCTCCGTGTGTATCGAAGGCATACCACTGCGCACGCATGAGGGGATAGGCGCGCGCGTCGATATCGAAGAGCGAGAGTGATTGCGCCGGGATGCGCGGTGGAGAACAGGTCAGGAGGACGATGCCGGCGACAACGATGCTGTATAATGGTGTGTACCGCACAGCGATCCTTGCAGAGGAACAACGGTCTCTGACATGATACGAAATTTTTCGAACGCTTACCGGTTAAAACCCGGCATCGCGGGATTTTGTGGGCGGCGCTGCTGCAGGATACCGTGCAGTATCAGGTCGCTGGTCACCGCACCATAGAAGCGGCGGCTCATCAAATCCTCACCAACCGTACCGCTGTGCCCGGTGACATTCCCGACCCAGATCACCTGTCCTGTCTGCGGAAGAAAAAGTCTGACGGTACCGCTTTTCCAGGCGATCGTCGTGGTTTCGATGTCCGGTGCCTCCGGGTAGAGCCATTCGCGCAGGCTGCGTCCGCTGCCGCCGCCGTCGATGTAAAGTATCCCGTCGATACTCTCGTCCTTGAGTGCCCAGAGTTTTTCCTTGTCCGTCATTTGCTTCAGTGGCGTATACAGGTCCACATCCCGGAACGCACGGAGTTCGGCATTCTCTGCGAGGTACTTCACGAATGCCGCCTCGAAGCGCTGTTTGATGTCGAAATCGCTCCCGTCGAACACCACGATCAGGTTACGTAACGGCAGGGCGCGGTTTCCGAGCAGAAACTGGGTGTCCACGACGGTGGTCATTTCCACAGGACCACAGGCAGTACCGGTGAAGACAACAAGAATGAAGGGAAGGAAGGAACGAAACGAGCGTGGGATGGAATGCATCATCGTCTGTCACTTTGGAAGTACGGTTTTCCTGTCCGAAACTATGAAAGTGGAACGGAAGAAGCAAAGCCTGACGGGCGGGGAGGCCTCAATGAGCGGGCGATGAACGTGTTGCGGGCATTCCGTCGTTTGCAGCACTGCGCGCGTTTTCTCATATTTCCATGCGGAACGATGCTGTTCCGGATGTTCCATCAGCATGCTCACGAACGGAGAAACACGATGCCAGATTGTTCGACTTCCTACATGGGATTGCGGCTGCGCAATCCGATCATCGTCGCCAGCAGCGGGTTGACACGCAATATCGACCACGTCATGGCCTGCGAACGGGCGGGTGCCGGCGCGGTGGTGCTGAAGAGCCTGTTCGAAGAGGTTCTTGCACGGCAGGATTATGGTCTCAAGGAGTCGACGGTTGATCACACGGAGGCATACGACTACTACTACGCGCATCTCGAACTGCTGTACGGATCGAAGGACTATACCGACCTCATCCGTGAGGCGAAAGTGAAAACGTCCATCCCGGTGATTGCGAGCATCAACTGCGTATCGGCGGAGTGGTGGCCGGATTTTGCCGCACAGGTGGAAGCCGCTGGGGCGGACGCACTCGAACTGAACGTTTTCGCCACAGCTACCGACCTGACGGTCGACGGGCGGCAGATGGAGGAACTGTATTATCGCATTCTCACCACGGTGAAATCGAAAGTCGGCATTCCGGTTGCGCTCAAGATCAGTCCATATTTTTCTTCGCTTCCGAACGTCGCTGTTGAACTCGGCCGTCGAGATCTCGATGGTCTTGTCCTCTTCAATCGTTTCACCCAACCGGACATCGATATCAAGGAGCGGAAACTGAAGACCACGTTCACCTGGAGCAGCGCGGATGAGATCCACCTTCCACTGCGATGGACGGCGATGATGTCGCATTATCTGCCCTACGATCTTTGCGCCTCGACAGGCATCAAATCAGCGGAGGATGTGATCAAGCTGCTGCTGGCAGGTGCTTCCAGTGTGCAACTTGCTTCAGTGCTGTATCAGAAGGGATTGGACATCATTCCGGAAATGGTGGCAGGTATAACGGAATGGATGACGCAACAGCACTACGATCGCATCGACGATTTCAGGGGAAGCCTCAGTTTTCATCGAGCGGATGACGCAGCACATTACCTGCGTTCGCAGTTCATGGAGAAGATTCGCGAGGTGGAATAGCGCAATCGGAACTTGATACAAACTGCGTGATACACTATTTTGGAAACGCTTCCAATTTTGCTTCAAACCTGACCATTCCCGCGCGAGGTCCCATTGGGTGTCACAATCTACGATATTGCGAGAGAAGCGAACGTCGGCGTTGGAACCGTTTCCAGGGTATTGAACAATCACCCTTCGGTTTCTGATCACACAAGGAAACACGTCTTCGAGGTCACTGCACGTCTCGAATATCAACCCAACGCTTCAGCTCAGCGGCTGGCCAGACGCAAGAGCCGCACGATAACGGCGATCATGCCGTTCATCACGAACTCTTTTTTCGTCGAATTGCTCGGCGGCATTCAGGATACGCTGTTCGAAAAAGACTACGATCTGCTTCTGTACGGTGTCAACCATCCTCAGCAGATCGAAGTGTATCTGCAGCGCTCCGTCCGTGCGGGACATTCCGACGGGATGCTCATCGCCTCCATTGATCTGCCCGTCAACTATTCGCGGCAATACCTGAAGAAGAATTTCCCCGTCATCCTGATCGACCGCTACAATGAACACTTCGATTCGTTCTTCGTCGCAAATGCCGACGGTGCCCGGGTGGCAACGGAATATTTGATTTCGCTCGGCCACAGACGCATCGCAATGATGACCGGTGACAGGCAGACCATTCCCGCTCAAGAGCGGTCTATCGGCTATCTTGACGCCCTCGCCGATGCCCCGCATGTTTACAATGCCGGCATCTATTATCCGGAGCATGAATCGAAAAACGATGGATTCAGCAAAGATGCCGGCTATGAGATCATGAAGAGAATCCTGGGGCTCCCGGAAGAACGACGTCCCACCGCCCTCTTCATTACAAGTGATATCCAGACCATCGGCGCCATGCATGCACTGACGGAGTCCGGACTCCACTGTCCGGACTCCATCTCCATCGTGAGCTTCGATGATATTGAACTTGCCCGGTATTACGGACTGACCACCATGCGGCAACCGATCAGCATGCTGGGGCTGATCGCCACCGAACGCCTGTTCGCCCGCATGGACGACCCGACACTCGAACCGCAGCACCAGCGCTTCTCCCCGGAACTCATTATCCGGAACACAACAGGACCTCCTCCCGTCCACCCCCCGCTTCCCTGACGGAGAGCAGCTCCATCTCCACAACGACTGGCCTCTGTCGGACTGATCCTTCTCAGACTGACGGATGTCAGGCTGTCGTTCTGCTCCATTGACTTGTGCTCCTCCTACCCTCCCGCGCCACGGTCTACCTCAGTTGAGCGCTATGCGTTTCATCCGAACGGCACCTGTTGGATCGCTGACGCGGAGGAAGTAATTGCCTCTCGGAAGAGACGAGATATCCAATTGCATTTCCTCGCCCTGACGGGTGGACGGCACAGGCCGGCTGCGACCGAGCATATCGAACAAGTCAACAGTGAGGGACGTCGACGGCCGTTGCCGTCCCCTCGCTTCCAGAGCTCCGGGGTACGATAAATACACCTGCAGGTGAAGGAGGTCGTGTGCCGGATTCGGATAGACGAAAACATCGAAGCGCTCAGCGACGGCATCCGGTTGTTCCATCGCCGTCGTCAGATCACCGACGGAGCAGTTGAACACCACAGACGGATCCATGCCGGGAAGGCCTATCTGATGCCCATAATTGGCTCCCGCAACGCAGATCGCCGTTCTTTCCTCATGCAGCGCGAGGACGTGATGACCAAAGACCATCTGGTTGAAAATAAGCCCTTCCGCCGGTGCGACCACGGACCAGGATGCATCCGACGGTACCTTTTCCGGTATGCGCCGCTCGGCTGCATCGTTAAATCCCAGTTGTCCGTGAATATTCGCACCCCATGCAAAGAGTGCGTCATCCTGATTGATCCCGAAGACAAATGAGGATCCGGCGTAGACGCGCTTCCAGTTCACGTCAACCACCGTGACCTCCGTCGGCACTTTGCGCTCCACATAATCGCCATGACCGAGTTGGCCGTTCCCGTTGAAGCCCCAACTCCAAAGCTTCCCGTCGGCCGTAACGCCGAGAGAAAACTCGAATCCGGCGGCTATCCAGATCCAGTCGCGTGTACTGTCCACCAGCGCGGGCACATATGAGAATTGCCTTGTATCGCCCAAACCGAGCTGGCCGTTCGGGCCTCCACCCCAGCTGTACAGGTCGCCGTCCCGGGTGATGCCAAGCACATGTACTCCTCCTGCACTCACCACGCGCCAGCGAAGATCTCCCGCAACGGTATCCGGCACACTGATATGTCCGGTCTCCCCGTTGCCTATCTGACCGTAGGGATTGTATCCCCACGCCCAGAGCGTCCCGTCACGCTTGAGTGCGTACGACGTCGCGTATCCCGCCTCGACGGCGATCCAGTCATCCTCACTTCCCACCTGCACTGGGGAAAGATACTTTTCATTGTCTCCCTGACCGAGCTGCCCTGCGGCATTGAGGCCGAACGCCCAGATCGTTCCATCCTCCTTGAGCGCCAGCGCGTGGAATCCTCCCGCTTCGACCGCCGTCCATCCGCTTTCGGAATTGAGTTGCGTGAGAGTCGTGCGAACATCTGTGTCTCCCGTCCCCAGCTGTCCGTCGCCATTGTATCCGCAACCCCAGAGCGTCCCGTCGGATTTCACGGCAAGCGAAAACTCTCCACCGGCTGTTATCGACGTCCATTGCTGCGCGGTGACGGTTGCCGTCCATACGCTGCAAAGCAGGAGAATCAGTATAAAGAGATGGAAACGAACGGTCTTCTGCATCTGCGTTCCTCGCGTTACTGTCGGATGATCCTTCGAACAAGCAATTCATCGCCGCAATTGAACTGGACGATGTACACACCGCGTCCCAGGGCTGCGAGATCATAATGGAATGTATTCATACCGGGATGGAGTGACAAACGTCTTTCGAATACCGGCTGTCCGAGCATGTTCAGGATACGCAGCGTTGCCTCGGACCGCACCTCCGTCTCAGCACGGAAAGCTACCTCCCCGCTACTCGGATCAGGGTAGATCTCCAGTCCACGCAGCGCAGGCAGTGGCGGTGTGTGCACGGATACCGTCGTTGCTATGAATGGCTCGGAGCGGCTGCGACAGGGTTCTGCCGTCCAGGTCTCGACTTCATAGCGCCCGGGCTCTGTGATCACGAGCTCCGACTCGTTGGCACCAGGGATCGGAACACCGTCCCGGAACCACTGCAGTGGCGGTACACCTGTTGTGATGAGTGTATTGTGCTGTCGGGAAATGATCGGAATGTCCGGACGTGGATAAACCTTGATCTGTATCTCTTCCGATCGCCCGATATTCCCGGTTTGATCCATGACCGTTACGAAATACACTCCAGCGGAACGAATCGTGATCGTCCGGGAGGTCTGTCCTGTACTCCAGCGATATGCGATGTAGCCTGGTCCCGCGTCGAGGATAACGCTGTCCCCTGCGCAGAACGCTGTCGCCCCGGAAGGGATAAGGTCCAGGGTGAAGGATGCGGGCACCCACGGAAGCGCGAGCGTGTCCAGGCAGGAGCCGACATCACCTCCAGCGTTCATAAGGAGGATACGTACGGGGAGGTGATCGCCACCCATCGAGGAGACGGCGCGCAGGCGCCATTCCACCTCCCCGGTCTGATCGGGAGCAAGCACCATCGGCTGGATTATCTTTGAGTATGTTTCACCGGATTCGAGATACAGTCCTTGTGGCAACTGTATCAGTGCAGTGACGGTGTCGCTTCGCACCGGCCCGGTATTCCGCACCTGTACCTGAAGGTCGAAGGGATTGGGAACGAACGCTTCCGCAGCTGCGTCCCAGGTGATGGGAGGAGCTGACAGGACGCAGTTGAGCATCGTCCCTGCTTCAGGGATGCGTATTTGCCGGCAGCAGATGACATCGGCATGATTGGAGAACTGTGCACGCAGACAGACGGAACCGTCAACGAGGGTACCCTGTGATTTCGCGCGCAGCTTCCAGCTCACCTGGCGACTTCCGCTTTGTGGGATGTCACCGATGCTCTGCTCATAGCCCCGCGGCTCCACTGCCTCAAACAGTTTCGTATCGATTTCCAGACGAACCCGACCATTCTGTGCAATGAGTGTACCGTTATTGATGAGATCGAGTGTCACCTCGATCGGGTCCGGCGCGTAATGCCGGCCCGCGGCCTCCCAACGCAGGGAATCCGGAGCCGTCATTACACATGACACTCCCGGCGCACTCGGTGTGAGATCGATATGGCCATCCAGGATTTCCGGCATGATGCAACCCTTGTCAACGGCCACGGAATCCACCTGCAGATCGAGACTGCGCCCTTGAGAGGTTGTGGTACTCTGGAAGACCACATGGCACAGCGTCCCTGTGCCATCGAGGACGCGCGTCCGCGGAATGCGGATCCGTCCGCCGTCGTCGAGGTCGGCGATATGTACGTTCATTCCCTCGAGCAGTGTTCCCGGCGGCACTTCCACGCGTTCCAGCTTCAGCCACTGACGGTCGAATACCAGATCGATCGTGAGCGGATACAGGGTCTCTCGATAAAATGGGGTGGCGAGTTCGAGGGGAATGCGGACGACAGCTCCCCCCGGAGCAGTGGCCTCCCCGAGACGAAAATACTTCGTGGTGAAGCTTGTGGAATCCAGTGGCGCGTAGTAGCTGCGTGTGCTGAAGGCGCTGCCACCGCAGAGATCCGGTATGCCGAGTTCCACGGTATGTTCCGCTCCATCGGCACAACGAGGCTCATACGTGATGACGCACTCCTGGAAAAACTCGTACATGATCGTCGAGATCTCCCGGTAGATTCCGGCAAGTGCGCTGGCGTCCGGCGTCTGATAGTACTCCCCGCCGGTAATCTGTGCCAGGTAGGTCAGCTGATCCTCGCGGATCTTGTCGCCGTAACCGATCGGGAACACACGGATGTTGTTCTTCACTGCATACGCGATGATCTCATCGAGATTGTGCTGCGAGGAATTGTCCTCTCCGTCCGTAAGCACCACGACAGCCCGGCAGGTATTACTGCCCTGCGTCTGCGCAATCATCAGTCCTGTATAGATACCATCCCACACCGCGGTCGCGCCCACGGCGGGAAGAAACGAAACTGCACGCCGGAGTTTCGCCGTATCCTTCGTCATGTGCTGAAACACGGTGACATTGTGGTTGAAGAAGATGACACAGCCCTCGTCAATGACATTGTCCATCTGTCCGATGAACTGATATCCCCCGCTCTTGGCCCCTGCATTTCCCTCGCCGACCATCGAGTCGCTGGCATCGAAGACAAGACTGACGGTAATCGGGCAGCGGGAGGTCGGATCGGGGCACCAGATCCCGATATCATCCAATTCGCGATCGTCCTCCGAGATACGGATATCGGATCGCTGCAGGAAATAATTCTTGATGCCGTCGCAGCCGACCGAGAGATACACCTCCACGAGCGGCCAGTTCAGACGGATGCGTTTGAAATTCAGGTCGGGCTGGGCGGAAACCGGCAGACTGACGGCATGCACAAGGATGCACGCGACAACGAAGCGTAGGACAAACGATAGGAGTCTTTCTTTCATCTCATCACTGCGACGGTGGTGGGATAGATGAAGAGGCTGCTGCCTGACAGGCCGTTTCCGGCATACGAATATAACACGCGGACATCCAAGATGTTACACCGCTTCTCGATGCCGAACCTATTGTGCTGCAACAGGCTTCTTCCACCTGTGTCACGCGCCCGCAACCGACACGTTTTGCGGGTGCATACCTTGCTTTTCAGGGTGTGCGGAAGTAAATTAGAGGTCTCTCTTTCGGCGGGTTAGCTCAGTCGGTAGAGCAGTGGAATCATAATCCACGTGTCGGCGGTTCGAGTCCGTCACCCGCTACAAGGCCATCGACGAGGATGGCCTTTTTTTTCTTTCGTCCGTCGTACCGCCAACAATCCACCCGGTCCATGGCAAAACACACCATCGACACGATCACGGAACGCAGACGCGCCCGCTTGGAGAGCGTCCTCCGCAGACGACAGACAGGACTGACAATCGTTCTCGAGAACATCTGGGATCCGCACAACGTCAGCGCCATCCTTCGCTCCGCGGATGCAGTGGGTATTCTGACCGTCTATCTGCTGTACACCATCGAGAGCGCGCCGAATCTGAGCCGTCACGGGAAGCAAAGCTCCGCCAGTGCGAAAAAATGGCTGGACGTTCGTCTGTTTCATGATGTGGACGCCTGCTTCAGTGAGCTTCGCCAAAACGGTTTCGCCATTTACGCGTCGCATCTCACGGAGCATTCCGCAGGATTGCATGAGATCGACTTCACCCGGAAAACGGCGATCATCCTCGGAAACGAACACCGCGGGGTCTCACCGGAAGCCTGCGAACGATCCGACGGCATCTACTACATCCCGATGATGGGAATGGTGGAAAGCCTCAACGTCTCCGTCGCTGCAGCGGTTTCCTTGTACGAGGCACTGCGTCAGCGCACCGATGCCGGCCTGTACGACACCCCTCAGTTGTGTGAAAATGACCTCGCCGCAACTCTCAGGGAATGGGGACAAAAGTAACGTTCCCTGCGAGTCTCCGTTGTTTTCTTCCGGATCCACATCAAGTCGAAGCGATCCCGGCCCTGATCGAGCGCATCCCCACCGAGGTAGCCGCTGCCCCCCGTTATCGAAGAAGCAGCATTCTCCGGACCACGGTTTCTTTCGCAATACGCATCACCGCGATGTACTCACCTGCAGGCATGTCGCCGGCTTTGAAACGATGCTCATAGCTGCCCGCTGTCAACTGTGCCTCGAGCAGAATACGTATCATGCGACCTCCGGCATCGAGCAGCAGCAATTGTACAGGACCGTCTTCGGGCAAAGAGAAACGCAGCGTCGTCGCCTCGGGAAAGGGATTTGGGTAATTTGAAAGAGCCGGAAGAGGGCCATTCCTCCGGAGGAGAGGCCGGCAGATCCCGTCGACAATGATCAGGGGCGACTGCGTCTCGACATCCAGATTGCATCCGGTCATCATCTCCAGCAGAGAGAGCGGAAGAGTGTGCACCTCGGTCAACTGTGACGAACGTACGAGAAAGCGCAACATGCAGACCGTGTCACCAGGTGCCATCGCATCGCCGACGAACAGGCATTCGATTCGGTCTTCGAGATCCTGAACAAGGAGATTGGCACTCTCCGCGAGCGTACCCTCCACGCCGACACCGAGAAATTCCAGTGCGGGATCTGTCTTTGGCACATGGAAACGCAACTGCAGTGATCGTCCGGGAGCGGGTGGAGGAATAATCCGGATGGGGATGGCGACTTCGTCCCCGTTTCCGGCAACAAACGTAGCCTGGGAACCAATCGTGTAGCGTTCTTCGCAGGCGAGGATGTCGATTTCTCCATCGCGCGTCGTAATGGCAAATGGACACAGCCCCGTGACGGAAACATCCGAAACAGAGAGCACAGCTGCGCTGTCTGATATACGCGGCAGGATCTCGAACAGGAGCTCGAAGAGATGTCCCGTCGGGAGAGCCGGCAGAAAATCACGCAAGGCAATACGGAGACGTCCGGGTATATCCTCCATGACATCGATGACATAGCCTTCGGACATCGTCCCATCGGTCGAAACGTCCAGAAACCGCATGAGCGCAGCGTTGTAATCTATTGTCATCGTGTAGGTTAAAGGCTGCAAGACTGAAAACTGCTCCAGGACGGTCATCGGTACGACAGCTGTATCAAGTGCAATGGCCCTCACTCCCTGTTCCACGATCACGGTCACGGGGTTCAGCTTCTGCTCAACCGTGTACGAGGTGTCCTCTTCACCAAAAAATCCCGGTCCGTTCAAGGTCATGAGCAGGTCCCTCCGACTTCCGTCGAGGCAGGGATTGGACGAGGTATACCTGAGGATGCAGTCGTCAGTGATGAGTTCGCTTCCGAGCTGATTGAAAATTTCCTTCAGATCATCCGCATCGGGGGCAGGATAGAATCGCCCCCCCGTCGCTGCCGCGAGCGAGGATAATTCACCGACATCGATGTCATCTCCCAGACCGATCGGATACACCGGGATCCTCTCATTGACCGCATTCTGAATCGCCGTCGCCCGGAAATTGTCGCCGAATTGATTCCTCCCATCGGTGACGACTATCAACGCCTTGCGGCCAGGCCGGACACGCAGGCGGTTCACACCGTCGATAATGGCTTCCCACAGACGCGTGCCGCCTTCCGCGTAAATGGGAACGAGAGATGCCTTGAGGGAAGCGAAATCCGAGTTGAAATCATGCTCCACGCGAAAAATATGGTTGGGAATGATGCTCCCGGTCGTAAAGCTGAATATCGCCGCCTCGTCGCGCGGACCGAGAAGGTCGAGAAAGGTCCCGATGGCGGCTTTCGCTGCGCGGATTTTTGTGCTGTCGGGATCATACCGGTTTCGCCGGTCACGTGTCATACTGCCGGATCGATCCAGCAGGATCGCAAGGGAGAGTCGAACCGCACTGTCATCCGGACACTCGAAATACTCCACATTCTGGAGAATACCGTTTTCGCTGAGCTGTACTCTGCCTGCGTTGATGTCGAGATTGCTGTTGAGCGGTTTGCGGATTTTCATACGCAGTGTGACGGCGGGGAATTGTGTTATGTCGATCTCGTTGATATCCATGTCGAGATCGTTTCCCTGTGCCGGAAGCATGCCCGGAACAAGGAGAATGACGGCAAACGCCGTCAGGAGAGAATGGTATTTCATCGGGTTACAAGCACCTTTCTTGTGCGGGTTTCAGCACCTTCGCGAAGAACACAGAGATACACACCACTGGGCAGCGATCCGGGATGCCAGAAAATCGTGTGCCGACCGCGTGCCAGCTGGCCGTCGACAAGAACGGCACAGCAGCGGCCGAATTCATCGACGATTTCGAGTCGTACCGGAGCGGTTCCGGTCACCGTGAATGCGAATGTGCTTCCTGAATGTGACGACACGGGATTGGGACTGTTCTGCCCAAGCTGCAGGCCGTTCTTGCGCAGGATCAAGGGCCTGCAGATGCCGTCCGCAAGAAGACGATGGCCCTCCAACACAATGGCGGGAACACATTCCGAAGCGAGTATCCCTATCCCCTTTTGTACGAATGATGCTTCAGAGAGACGGAAGGACACCGGCTGCGCCTCCTTCATCATTGCGGTACGGAAGCGGAGCGTCAGTAGAATGGCGCTCGTATCTGATGGCATCCCTTCCGCGGCATGGATATCCAGTCTCCCCGTTGCCGGGTTCGCCGTGACGTGCAGATGTTCCGAGATACAGCCGTCGACGGTGAATCCCTCGTAGGTGAACACCGCATCGTCGTACGCCACCTGGAGGTCGTAGCGCAATGTCTGATTGAAATCGATCCCGGAACGAAGAAGAATGGGAACATCCACGATACGGCCGGGCATGGCAACAATCGTTGTATCGAAGCCTGCAACGACAAAGGCGGGACAGGCATGCACGACCGCATCCGTTCCCTCCGCGGACGACACAATGTCACAGATCTGCGATGCCTGGGGGAATTCGAGCTCGAGCCTGGTCTCCGCCAGCGTGTTCCGGTCATGGACACGGATCTGCAGGGTGAACAGGACATCTTCATCATAGGGAATGCCTCTCGCCGGCATGACGGCCGCGCCAGAAATCCGTGTCACACCAGGAGAAAGTGACTCCACGGTGAGCTGCGAAACGTCGAATACAGTTCCAGGCGACCCAATACCTTCGATATCAATGAGATCAGGATCATGGCGGACAACGATCAGGAAATCCGTCGCTTCACCGGGTCGAATCTCCCCTGAGGCGACGACGGGAATATCGTATCGTCCTCCTGCCCGCAGTGCCTCCGCCGGCATGGCGAGGCGGAGATGCAACCGGGAACGCAGATCGGGCAACGTATAACTGAAGCGCTCTTTCAGTACCGTTCCATTGAGATCCGCCTGCACGTCAATCACCCGAACGCCGCCATCGCGACAGGTATCCGGTGTCGTATATCGCAACACGCATCCGAATGAGTAGATATGCTCGATGATCTCGTCGAAAATTCGGGACAGATCTTCACTGGTCGGTGCAAAATAGGCTGTCCCACCTGTTCCGTCCGCGATTCGGCGGATGGTGTCCTCGTCAACGCGGAACGGTTGATTGACGTCGAAATATAATCCGAGACCGATGGGAAACACCGGAACACCGCGCTTCCAAGCGAATGTAATCGCCTGCTCTCGAGTCAACCGGGAACTGTTGTCTACACCGTCCGTCAAGAGAATGATGACTTTTTTCCCCTCCTTTTCGTTGGCGATCGCAGACGCCACTTCAATGGCGTCGTAAATCGCCGTCCCGCTCCGGAGGCCCATTCCCATCGTGGCATCGATCAGGAATCTTTTATTCGTCGTAAATTCCTGTTCCTGGACGAACGTGCGTGCGAAACTCCCGAGTGCTCCTTCGTCCTGAGGACGAAGTTTGGCATAGGCATCGATGAACACCTGCTTCGCCGTCCGCCATTTCACACTGTCAAGGTCATACAGTGTGGTGTCTTCCCGGAAGCCCATACTGTAGCTGACGTCCATCACGAAATAAAAATGAATCTTCGGTGCGATCTGTGCCTCGCTGCAGTCCAGTTGTATCGGCAGCATACGGACACCGTTCTCCCAGATTTGAAAATTCTCTGTCGTGATAGAGTCCAGCGTGGACGTATTGTCGAGAATCTCAAACGGGATATTGATGGAAGGATACCCGGTGAAATGGGGCTGGCCGATGAGCAGGCGAAACTGCGCATTCGCCGAGCCGGTCAAAAGCAGGAGCGTCAACAGCAGGGACACCCCACCGGGAATGCGCGATCGGCGATATCTGTGTGGCTGGTGCGTCATGCTCTTTCGGCTCCTGTCCGTGTGGTGAACATCAATTGATTCACCATCAAAGTGACAAACATCCGAGGGATTTGTTACACGAAAATCTCACGATTTTGTCAAACGGTGTCAAAGACAAATGCGTTGCCGCACCAGACCGCTATTCCGTACTGATCCACACTTTCACGCGACGGTTGAGCGACCATGCTTCCTCTGTCTGACCTTCTTCAGCGGGACGCGTTTCGCCGAATGCATTGATGCGAATTGCATCGAGCGGGACACCAAGATCGCGCAGCACACGGCTCACTGCAGATCCGCGACGCCGTGAGAGATTGTAATTGTACTCCTCGGTTCCGCGGTCATCGGTATGGGCATCGAGTGTGATCGTGAACTCCTGGTTCCCCTCGATCAGCGGCTGGATTTTCGTTGTGAAAAGCTCATTGAGCTGTGTACGATACTCCGGAAGCACATCCGATTCGTCAAATTCAAAATATGCGACCACCAGATCCGGTGGAGTGACGTCATCCTTCACATCTTCCTGCTTGACGACGAAAAGGGGCACCAGGCCGATGCTCTTCCGATACTCGTTGTAATACAGGGAAGCGGGTACCTCGAGTTCGACACGGGCACTTTCATAGCCCTCCGCACTCGCTGTCATCGTGTAGCGGCGGTTCAGTTCCGTGCGGAATTCATACCGGCCGTTTCTGTTCGCCGTAACGGTAAAAGACGCCCCCGCGTCTGGTTCGACACGGATGCGTGCATTCGATATCCCCATTTCCGTGGTCGTGTCGTAGATGACCCCCTTAACATAGTACATGTAGCGTGTGCTGTCCTTGAATGGATTCGGCCACACGGCGTACAGATCGAGTTTTCCTTCACCACCTGACCGCGAGGAAGCCACGAAGACGGTGTCCTCCTGCGGGGTCAGACGGAAAAACATATCGTCCTCCCGTGTGTTGAACGGTCGACCGATGTTCATCACGGGTGTCCATTTGTTCCGTTCCGTGTTGGTTGAGCGAAAGAGATCATGGCCTCCCAGCCCGGAATGACCGTTGCTGCAGAAGTACAGATCCTGACCGTTGGGTGCAATGGTTGGAGCCTTCTCGTCACCGCCCGTGTTGATTTCGAGCCCCAGGTTTTCGGGCTTCCCCCAGCGTCCGCTGCGGAGGCGCTTGCTACGCCAGATGTCCGTTCCTCCCATCCCGTCCGGCCGGTCGGAGGCGAAGTAGAGGTACTCGCCGTCCGGGGAGAGGTACGGCTGGGAATCCCAGTACTTCGAATTGATACCCTCGCCGAGATTCCGGATCTCCTGCCACTTGCCGTTGTAATCCATCCGCGCGGCGTAGATGTCGCAATCCCCGAGACCATCCTCGGTGTCACATTGCACGAAGTAGATCCATTCGCCGTCTGAAGTGATGTATGGCGCTCCTTCGTCACGTGGGGTGTTGATCGTTCCGCCGTAATTGAGCGATTTCGTCCATGTCGAAGTCTCACGGTCGGTGAACCAGAAATCATCCCCCTGGATGTTGCCCTCGACCGTCGGGCGGTTCGAGGTGTAGAGAAGGCGATCCCGGAACATCATCATGGCGTAATCGTCATGCGCGGAATTGACCTCCTCACCGAGGTTTTCCGCCACGACACCGTCGTGATCGATGACATTTTGCGGAGAGAGTCCCCCGCAGGCTGTGACAATCAGGAGGGAAAGGAGCACGGAGGCGGGAATTCGCAATATGCGAAGTTGTCTATGCATCGTCATGGGTTTCCTAGAGTTCAAATTTCAATACGCCAAGCAGAAGAATGGATTCTGCGGTCCAGTTGTCGTCATCGCTGATGCGAGTCAAAGGATACGCATAGGACGCCTCCGGGGAGAAGAGGATATTGCGTCCGAGGCGGATGTTGAACCCCAGCCCGAAGCGCAGATCGGCGCGGAAGCTCTCCGCTCCGGGAAGATCACCGCTGTCCTCGTCAACAATGCGGGATTCCGGGTCCCCGATATAAATACTGTACTCCTCCCCAACGGCGGACATTGCGTATTCCTGCGTTGCGGTGGTGTTGACTCCGACCGCAGGTCCGACATGGACATACAGTCCGCTGAAAGGATAAAATTGCAGTACCGGATTGAGCATCAGGTATGATACGACCACGGTATTTCTCCGCTCGTGTTCCACATCGATGGTCATCGTCTCCATGGTCTGTTCATCGATGACCTCTGTGGGAAGAATCAGGCGATAGGCATAATCCGCCCGAAAATCGTTGTGTGCAAGCTTGAGGGCGACCGCGAAAGATTCGGACAGGAAGTGACCGACCTCGAATCCGATCGCGAAACCTGTTCCCGATCCGTCTTCGAACCCACAATTGCAGAAGTCGGTAACGAAGTCTCCGCTGTGCGTATTGAGCCCCGCCCCGAGCTGCGGCCCGATCCACCAGCGGCTCGGTGCAGGTGACAGGACGTCGGGGGGCGGCGTGGGAGCGAATTCGCTTCGGAATTGCGCAAGGCTGAGATCCGATGCGGCTGTCAGAAAAAACAGCAGGGCAAGAGGAGCAATTCGCGGAAGAGACATGAGCACCCGGATTCTGATGGAGAGAGAAAGGAGTAGTAAAAGTATCGCCGTTTTCCGCTTGAAAAGCAACAGGAAACGCCGGGACAATCATGATCCCGGCGTGAAAAAAGTGAAAATGGAGTGAGATTGAACAATGCATGGGACCAGCGGTTACGGAACCGATGCCATTTGCACGTACTCAGATGTACTTGACCTCCCGCGCATACGAGCGCAGTTCGTCCCGAAACCTCGGATGCGCGATATGGATCAGTTCGTTGACGCGCTGGCGCACCGTCTTCCCGAAAAGAGACGCGACGCCGAATTCCGTGACGACGTAATGCACGTCCGCGCGGTTGGTCGTGACACCGGCACCGGGAATCAGATGCGGCACAATGCGCGAGATCTCACCTCCGCGCGCCGTTGACGGAAGCGCGATGATCGGTTTGCCGCCCTCACTGTGCGATGCTCCACGAATGAAATCCACCTGGCCGCCGAAACCACTGTACAGCCGGGCACCGATCGAGTCTGCGCACACCTGTCCGGTGATGTCCACCTGCAGTGCTGAATTGATCGCAACCTGCTTGCGGTTCTGTGCGACGATGAAGGGATTGTTCACATAGTGACTCGGGTGAAATTCCACGATAGGATTGTTGTCGATAAAATCGAATATGGTCCTGGTACCCAGAACGAAGGAGGCCACCATTTTTCCCTTGTGGAGGGTCTTCTTTTCGTTGTTGACGACGCCCATTTCCACCAGCTTGATGACGCCATCGGAGAACATCTCGGTATGTACGCCCAGATCGCGCTTGTTCTCGAGATAGTTCAGCACCGCATCGGGGATGGCACCGATACCCATCTGCATGGTGGATTCGTCCTCGATCAGATCGGCAATATGCCCGCCGATTCTGTCGTAGACCTCCTGCTCCTTCGGATCAGTGACTTCACCGACCTGCGGCATCTCACGTATCGGCGTATCCACCTCGACGACGAAGTCGATCTTGTTGATGTGAATAAAGCAGTCACCGAGTACGCGCGGCATTTGCGGATTGACCTGCGCCACGATGAGCCTGGCCATCTCGCAGGCCGGCTTCGTCATTTCCACACCCACGCCGAAGCTGCAGAAACCGTGTTCATCCGGCGGAGACACGTGAATCAGCGCAACGTCGACAGGCAGGATTTTGTCGTAAAACAGTTTTGCGACCTCATGCAGATAAATGTGTGTCGCATCCGCCAGTCCGTTGGCGACCGCCTTTCGGACATTGCTCCCGATGAAGAGAGCGTTATGCCGGAAATGACCCTGCATTTCCTCGGATACATATCCGGCCTCGCCGATGGTCAAAATATGATCGACCTTGACATCGGTCAGTTCCTCCCCGCGGGCAACCATTGCCCTGATGAGGGTTTCGGGGACGGCGCAGCCCGGGTGAATATATACATGATCACCCGATTTGATAACATCCACGGCATCTTCCGCGGACACGATCTTGCTGCGATAACTGGTCATCCATTCCATAACATGTTCCTTGTCAACTACAGAGAGTCTATGTTCATTGGTCTTCACAACAATCAAATGCATCCACGTCCATGCCGTAAATGTCATTGAGGATGGAATGCGTCGCCTTCCCGTTCCAGGTCACGACGCCGCAGCGCACGCAGGGCTTGGTGGATTTGAGTGGATCGAAACCCGGGATGAGTGCTTGCAGATACGGGAGCAACACATTGGTCAGGGCATACGTGGAAGTACGTGCGACGACCGAGGGCATGTTCGGCACACAGTAGTGAATGACGCCGTATTTCTCGAATACCGGGTCCTTGATCGTCATCGGCCGGCTTGTTTCAATACAACCACCCTGATTGATGGAAATGTCGATAGCGACAGCACCGGGCTTCATCGTTTTCACCATCTCCTCGGTGATAATCTGATGGCTCTCCCGGTCGTTTATCGAGATTGCGCCGATGAACACGTCGGCTATACGGCATCCGCGGCGAAGATTTTCCGGAGTCGCCATCACAGTCGTGACGCGCTTGTTGAAATACTGATCGGCGTAACGCAGACGCTCGAGGTCGTTATCCAGCAGGATCACCTGTCCTCCCAAACCAAGAATGGCCTGTGCGGCGGACATTCCCGAGGCACCGGCACCGAGGATGACGACGGCCGCGGGAGCGACACCGCCGAGTCCGCCGAGCAACACACCGCGTCCGCCGTGATCGCTGCGCAGATAGCGCCCGGCGATCTGAGCGGCGACCTGTCCCGAAACCTCGCTCATGACACGGAGCGCCGGATACCCGCCGTCCTCGGAACGCAGGAGTTCGTAGGCGAGTGTCGTGATGTTCTTTTCCAGGACATACTCGATGAACTGTTTCCGGCCCATTCCGAGCAACTGAAAAGACATGAACAGTGTCCCATCCGGAATCCTCCGCCATTCCTCTTTCAGAGGAGGCATGACTTTCATGACGACATCTCCCCTGCCGGCGACCTCCTCCGCGGAATAGGCGATGCTCGCGCCTGCCTTCTGGTATTGCTCATCGGGAAAACGTGCCTGCAGTCCGGCACCGGTTTCGATAATGACCTGCGCACCGGAGCGCACAAGCGATTCCACACCGAAAGGTGAGAGCGCGACACGCTGCTCGTCCTCGAAGCGTTCCTTTAAAATTCCGATTACCATGGTGCACCTCTTCGTCGTTATTGCTGGTTTCGGAATGCTCAGCGACCACTGATGCTGCGGAGTGCGGAGCGATATGTATTTTTCATCAGCATGGCGATCGTCATCGGACCCACGCCACCGGGAACAGGAGTGATCGCGGATGCCCTCGAGCACACCCCCTCAAAATCGACATCGCCGACAAGACGATAGCCCTTCTCCCGCGTAGAATCCTCCACACGGTTGATTCCCACATCGACCACGACCACGCCGTCTTTCACCATGTCGGCGGTCACTGTGTTCACGCGGCCGGTGGCGACGATCAGGATATCGGCATCACGCGTGAACCGTGCAAGATCAGGGGCGGCAGAATGCGCGACAGTCACAATGGCATTGGCGCCTGCGGCCTTCTGCAACAGTATATTGGCAATGGGCTTCCCCACGATATTGCTGCGACCGACCACGACGACGTGCCGTCCTGCGGTTTCGATGTCGCTGCGAACAAGCAGTTCCTGTATTCCCGCCGGTGTGCACGGAAGAAATGCCTCCTGTCCGATGACCAGCTTGCCGACGTTTACGGGGTGAAAGCCGTCGACGTCTTTCCTGGGACTGATCGCCTCGATGACCCGGTCCTCATCGACATGTTCGGGTAACGGGAGTTGCACGAGAATACCATGGATGTCGGGATCGATATTCCATGTATCGATACGGGCGAGGATATCGGCCTCGACGACGTTCTCGGGCATCGTCACCGTGGTGGAGTGAAAACCGCAAAATTCGCAGGCACGCTCCTTCGAACGGACATAACTCTGCGATGCAGGATTGTCACCGACCAGCAAAAACGCCAGACCCGGGATGACGCCGTGTTTCGCACGGAGTTCCGCGGTCATGTCGCGTACTTCTTCCCTGATCGTCAGGGAAATGCCCTTCCCGTCAATGATCTTCGCGTTCTGCATGGCGTGAGAATTCCGGAATGGTCATGGGAGTGATGGAAACGGCATGGCCGGTTGTGAAATCGATTTCCAGGAGAACGGCAGACAGGTGCACGTCATCGGTGGCCATCTCGAATTTGTGCGGGGTCTGTTTGATGAAGCGACGCAGGGCGATATCCTTGCGCATGCCAAGCACCGAGTCGTATGGACCAGTCATGCCCACGTCGGTGAGGTATGCCGTACCGCTGGGGAGAATCCTGGCATCCGCCGTCTGGATATGGGTGTGTGTCCCGATAACGGCGCTGACCTTGCCGTCCAGATACCAGCCCATGGCCATCTTCTCAGCCGTCGCTTCGGCATGGAAGTCCACGACAATGATCGGAGTCTGTTCACGGATGCGCTCGACCGCCCAGTCGGCGGTCCGGAACGGACAGTCGATGTCGCTCATGAATGTGCGCCCCTGAAGATTCAGCACCCCCACACTTGCCGCTCCGATCGGAACCACGGTATAGCCGTGACCGACGTTCTCCCTGGGATAGTTTGCGGGACGCAGCAGATGCGGCTCGGTGGTGAGCAGCTTGTGAATATGCCATTTCTCCCAGATGTGATTGCCGGAGGTGACGACATGTACGCCCATATCCTGCAGATCCTTGAGCTGCTGCGCGCTGATGCTTTTTCCTTCCATGGCGTTCTCGCCATTGGCGATGATGCAGCTG
>JAFGKR010000220.1 GCA_016928515.1 Bacteroidota bacterium
CAAAAGGAGATCGGCGCACAGATCATCAAGGAGATCGTTTCCCGTCTCGAATTTCTCTGCAATGTCGGGCTCGATTATCTCACGCTCGCGCGCTCCGCGCGGTCGCTGTCGGGAGGAGAAGCACAGCGCATCCGTCTCGCCACGCAAATCGGAACGCAGCTCGTGGGCGTGCTGTACATCCTCGACGAGCCATCCATCGGACTTCATCAACGCGACAATTCGCGTCTGATCGATTCTCTCAAGGCTCTGCGGGATCTTGGGAATTCCGTCATTGTCGTGGAGCATGATCGTGAGATGATCGAGAGTGCGGATCATGTCATCGACCTTGGCCCCGCTGCGGGCGAATTCGGGGGGGAAGTTGTTGCGGAGGGCAGCGTCACCGCTTTGCTCAAGGCCAACGGAAGAACGAACGGAAACGGGAAGCATAACGGCACCGTGGTACGAAAGGGAAACAGCGCGACAGAGACGGAAATGCTGCGTCGTCTGGCACACGGGAAGTCGATGACGGCGGAATATCTGCGGGGTACGTTACGCATCGGCGTCCCAGGCACGCGCCGGTCAGGCAACGGTCAGACCCTTCTTCTCCGCGGTGCGAGCGGGCACAATTTGAAACGGATCGACCTGCGCCTCCCGCTCGGGACGTTCATCTGCATCACCGGAGTGAGTGGTTCGGGCAAGTCGAGTCTCATCAATGAGACGCTGTACCCTATTCTCGCGAAGAAGTTCTACCGCTCCGCCATGGCGACGCTCCCCCATCAGGGTGTGGAAGGACTCGAGCACATTGACAAGGTCATCGATATCGATCAGGAACCGATCGGGCGGACGCCGCGTTCGAATCCCGCGACGTACACAGGGTTGTTTACCTTCATCCGCGACCTGTACACGAATCTTCCGGAAGCGAAAATACGTGGCTATAACCCTGGGCGTTTCAGTTTCAATGTCGAGGGTGGCCGCTGCGACGCATGTAAAGGCGACGGTGTACGGAAAATCGAAATGAATTTCCTGCCCGATGTCTACGTGCTCTGCGAGGTATGCCGGGGCAAACGGTACAACCGCGAGACGCTGGAGGTTCGGTTTCACGGGAAGTCCATCGCAGATGTGCTCGACATGTCCGTCGCGGAAGCCCTGGATTTTTTCAGTGAAATCCCGCGTGTCAAGCGAAAGCTGCAAACACTGTACGACGTCGGCCTGGGTTACATTCGGCTCGGGCAGCAGGCCACGACACTCTCCGGCGGCGAGGCACAGCGTGTGAAGCTCTCCACGGAACTCTCAAAAATAGGTACGGGCAACACGTTGTATATACTCGACGAACCGACGACGGGCCTGCATTTCGAGGATGTGCGCATGTTGCTCGACGTACTCGGGCAACTGGTGGAGAAGGGAAATACCGTCGTTGTCATCGAGCACAATCTCGATGTCATCAAGGCGGCTGACTGGATCGTCGATCTCGGTCCGGAGGGTGGGGAAGAAGGAGGATACATCGTTGCGGAGGGGACGCCGGAGGAGGTTATTGGCGTCGAGAAGAGCTATACGGGAAAGTACCTCAGGGAAGAGTTGGGGAGAGGGGATGAAGGTTAAAAGGTTAAAAGGGAAAAGGGTTAAAAGGTTATAGGGTCCAGGGGTGAAAGGGTTGGTCAGAGGACGTTCTTGTGCTGCAGAGCGAAACGAACGAGAGCGTACTGGCCGGAGAGTCCCAGTTTCCCGATGATGTTCGATCGATGATGTTCGACGGTTCGCGGGCTGATGCTGAGCTCTTCCGCGATGGTGGTTGTCGTCATCTCCTCCGCGATCATACGGAGGATACGTTGTTCCGCCGTCGTCAATTGCATGAGTCCGATCTTTTCCTCCTTGTTGCTCTTCACGGAGGAATTTTTCTTCATCACAAGGCCAGAGAGGACCGGGCTGATGAAATATCCGCCACCCGCCACGACATCAATCCCCTGCACGATATCGTCCACTGCAGAGTCTTTCAGGACATAGCCGGTGACGCCGATATCCATCGCCCTGTTGAACAGCGCTTCGTCGTCGTACATGGTGAGAATGACGATGCGTGTCCGGAGTTCGCCGGCGAGCACCTTTTTCGAAACGTCGAGCCCGTTCATGTTGGGCATGTCAATGTCGAGGACGGCAACCGCAGGCTTATGACGGGAGATGAGTTGCAGCGCGGAGTCGCCGTCTCCCGCCTCCCCGAGAATCGTGAGATGTTCTTCCGATTCAATGACGTCACGGAGGCCTTTTCGGAACAGGGGATGATCATCAGCGATGACAATGTCGATGGTGGTGTTAGCGGCCGGCATGCATATTCCGTTCGAGTGATTGGAGGAGGAGACTGCTTTCCGGAACGGGGAGGGAAACCATGATGCGGGTTCCCGCCCCGGGAGTGGAATCGATGTTGATATTTCCGCCGAGAATTTCCGTCCGCTCGTACAGGCCGCGCAGGCCGAAGCCTTCGGATCCAAATTCCGCAGCAGTTTTGATTTGTTCGATGTCGAATCCCTCGCCGTTGTCGCAGATCAGTATCGTGACATCCCCGTTCCTCCGCTGAATCGAAATGGTCGCCTCACCAGCATGGGAATGTTTGATGATATTGTTGAGGCCTTCCTGAACGATACGAAAAATGTCGATTTCCCGTTCCTTGCTGAAGAGCTCGTCGATGTTTTCAAGCGAAGGAGTCAGTATGATATCGGTTGATTCCTGAACATTCCGGATCATGGTGTCGATGCTGCTGGTCAGACCGATGCGATCGAGTTGCGAGGGACGAAGATTCCGTGAGATGCGGCGGATATCCTGCAGCGACGATGTGACGGCGACGGAGATCTCCTCAAGCTCGTGCGTGGGATCGCCCCCGGATCCCTGTTCCCGCAGGGCGAGCTTCAGGCGGTTCTTGATGACGAGGAGATCCTGTCCGATCCCGTCGTGCAGGTCTGCAGCAATGCGCTTGCGTTCCTGTTCCTGCGAATCGATCAACAGGTGCGTGAACCGTTTTCGGGCTTCGAAGTCACCCTGTCGTTTCTCCGATTCCAGTGCGGCGGCACGGGCCTCGGCCACCTGTGCCTTGAGTTCGATAGCGCTTCTGCGGTCCTTGAACCGCCGGACGAGCAGAAAACCGATCACCAGCAGCAGCACGACGCTTGTGATCAGAATATTGCGGATCAGTGTTTCGCGTTCAATGATATCCTGCTGGAGGAGGCGGTTTTTTTCCGACAGTATGTACGCTGCCTCCTGTTCCTCTTTTTTTGTCCGTTCGAGTTCCAGCCATGAATTGGCGAACTGCAGGTTGAGATCCTGGATTTCGTGTTCGCTTTGCAGCAACTGGAGTTCCTGTTCATTCTGCCTGTACTCGAGCTCCAGTCGTCGGGTCTGTTCCCTTTCGTGTTCCATGGCGAGGGATTGCAACCGCTGCTGTTCCTTGAGCAACTGATACTCACGTTCCTGACGACTGCTTTCATGCTCGAATACAACACCGATCGATCGACCGAGCAGCAGACTGTCCGCTCGAACGGATGAGTGCACCGGTCCGCCACCCGGAGTATCCGTCTCAATTGTCGTGGCGAGGAATCCGTTGTAGGCATCGGTCATGAGTGCAATGTCCCTGATGTGTGCTGCCTGCGAGAATGCCTTCTGGTATAGGGTACGTGCACCCTGACGATCTTTCAGCACGTGTTGGATCGCCGCGACATTGATCCGTATGCGGATCATCCTGCGGGCGTTGCCGCTGATTTCGGCGAGTTGCAGCGCTTCCGTATAATGCGAGTGTGCCGCTGCGGGGTTTCCACGGAGATCAAGTATCGCAGCGATATTGTTCATGCTGTTGCTCCGAATCCCGTGCAGGCCGATATGCTGCGCCAGATCAGCGGCCTGTCGGTAGGACTGCAGTGCCTCGTCCAGACGGTTCTGCAGCTGCAGAAGTGCCGCCATACCGAAGAGCGTTTCGGCGCGGATCGCGGGTTCAGTGCTGCCGAAGAGTGCACGGGCATCCCCATAGGCACGCTGAGCGCTTTGCAGCTTGCCGGCGAAGCGATGGATGTCGCCGAGCCGACAGCAGGTCATCGCTACGCCGTTGCTGTCTCCAAGTGCGCGGAAAATCGAACGGCTCCGCTCGTACCATTGTACAGCCTCGGTCCATTGCGTTGCCTGACTGTGGATGAAGGCGCGCACGGAAGTGATTTCCGCCATGGCGGCCTGGTCATTGCGGTTTTTTGCATCGGCCATTGCTTTCTCGGTGCAGTCAATGGCGGCGGAGCGATTGGTGACAGCGAGACGTCGGGCGTCTTCACAAAGGCCGAGAATGCGCGCGGGAAGATGGTCCCTCTGCCGTGCGGAATCGGTAGCGGACTGTGCGGCAATCCCGGAAGGAAGACAGAACGCGAATAGCAGCAGCCAGAGCGGGTGGAGCCGGAGCGAAAACGGGAACTCCTTCCGAGGGGAACGATCAATCGTACGATATTGCATGAGATCGTCATATCCGTTGTAATACTGCATGATACGAGTTTGCCGGGATATTGTCCAGA
>JAFGKR010000221.1 GCA_016928515.1 Bacteroidota bacterium
CAAGGCGGCAGGCCGCTACGAAGTGGTTGTCGACATGGGCAATCTGCCGAGTGGCGTGTATGTCTACCGTCTCGAGACCCCGACCTTTGTCGGTACCAGGCGTATGATCCTGTCGCGGTAATGCGCAGCACGGATATTCTCTGCGACTGTCCGCAGTAAGAGCGGCTGTCTGACTGCTTCGGATCTGACAGCGAAAGCGCGGGATGCTGTTCCCGCGCTTTCACGTACATGGAGAAAATAAACTCCGGCACGAAGCCGGAGTTTGTCGTAATGGTTACGGTATACCGATCAGTGCATGACACCGGATGGGGGTGTGCCGGTGAACATCTGTCCCGGATCCTGTGGGATCTTGATTTCACCGAATCGACGTTCGAATTTCTCGATGTTGTCGCGAAGGGCATTGAGAAGCAGTTTGGCATGCACAGGAGTCATGACCAGCCTGGCGTGGACCTTGGCTTTGGGAACCCCTGGGAGGATGCGTGTGAAATCGATCACGAACTCGGCATTCGAATGCGTGATTATGGCGAGATTCGAATAGATTCCTTCCGCTTCTTTCTCTCCGAGTTCAATATTGACCTGCTGATTCTTGGGATCCTGCTGTTGATCGCTCATCATTTCTCCAAAAGGTGTCCTGATACATTATTTCCGCAGTGCGTCGGCCTTCTCGTATGCTTCTCCCGCCTCTTTGGTCATCCCGATCGTTGCGTAGATTTTCCCTGCGAGATCCCAGTTCGAAGCTGTGTCCGGTTGCCTGTCGAGAAGGGATTGCAGATAGGGAATCGCATTCCGGATAACGGCTTTATAGTCCTGCTGTTCGGCTTCCGGATCCGTACTGTCACCGGCGTCGCGTATGCCGATTCCCCGGCGGAGATACGCGACACAGAGATTGTACATCGCGCTCTCGTTGTTTGGATCGATATCGAGTGATTTCTTCAGATACGTTGCGGCACTTTCGAATTTGTTGACCTGCAGCATGGCTGTCCCTGCGGCATATTGGGCACCAGCATCCTGTGCGTTGTTGTCTGCATAGGTCTGGAATTTTTCCACTGCTTCCGTCACCCGATCCGCGGCAATATATGTGTTCAGCAGTTCATTGTTCAGGTCTGCGTTCTCCGGGAATTCTGTGCTTGCGCGGTTGAGCAGCGTCAGTGCCTCGTCATACTTGGCGGCGGCAGCCTCTTCCTTGCCTTCCTTCTTCAGTCGGTTCCCCTCCAGGACGATAAGCTGCCCGAGAGCGGAATATGCGTCCGCGGAGGGATTGGTGTCGATCTGCTTCTGCAACGATTTGCGTGCATCGTCAATACGATCCATTCCCATGAGGGCATAGGCATGATAGACGTATGCGTTGTATTTTGCCGAACTGTCGGGTTCGAGCATTGTCGCTGCTTCGAAGGCTTCAGCAGCTTCCTTGAAGAGCTGCCTGCTTTTTTCCTCCTGCTTGGCTTTCTGATAGGTTTGTGCCTTCTTGAAGGTATTCGCGCCATGATTGAACGCCTGCCCCCAGTACCCGACGCGGTATTGATCTATTTCACTTGTTGATGTCCCTCCCAGATTCCGTGCCTTCGTCCAAGCCTCCTGCAGTTTGGCGAACTCACGTTTCTCCGCATAGACGTGCCCGAGCCAGTAATATCCCTCGGCGCTGTTGGGCTTTTCGGTCACCTCCTTCCGGAAGGCTTCCTCCGCCTTGTCGAGCTTCTCCTGGTTCTTGCTGGACTGATACTGCTGCAGATACAGTTTCCCGCTCGTGATATTCGGGGACGAACACTGGAATCCCATCGTCGCCATCCCGACAAGCACCAGCACGATCAGGGTCATGCGTGTGAATGTGAAATGTTTCATGCAATCCTCGATATGGATATGGTAAAGGGTAAGAATTCCAAAACTCTTCCAGATAATAAAAATATCGATATGAGCAGGCAAAGGCAACTGTCGCATTTCGCATCAAAGAGAAGGTCCCCGCCTGGATGTCCTGTCCCCTCCGTACCCGATGGCCGTGGTGGGGAAGCAGGGTGGTATTCGACGAAAGGAGAGCCAACGCCTAAATACCCAATTATGAAGAACATGCGCAGAAATTTTTGTTCTTGACTTTCGATGGAAAGCGCCTATATTGGACACGTAGGTATCTGATAATGACGGTTTTCGGTAAGCATAACAGAAGAAACCTGCTCGGGGGATTGCGCAACGCGGCATCCGCTTCCTCGGAAGGTGCCAACCGGCAGAAACTGGAAGCATTGCTGTCCGTGTGTCGTAATAATCTCTCAAGCGTGGACGAGGAGTTGATCTCCCGTGCGTTCCGCTATATGCTGCAGGCACATCGCGAGCATCGCAGGAAATCGGGTGAACCGTACTCCACGCATCCCTATGCGGTCGCGATGATCGTCGCGCAGGAAATTCCGCTGGATGACGTTTCCGTTGTCGCCGCATTGCTGCATGATATCATTGAGGACTGTGAGCATTACAGCTACGAGGATCTCGCCGAGGAATTCGGTTCCACGGTTGCAGATATCGTGGAGGGAGCGACGAAAATATCGACGATCCTTGTCAGCAAGGAGATCACGAAGGCGGAGAACTACCGCAAACTCATGGTTTCGATGATCAATGACATCCGGGTTATCCTCGTGAAATTCGCCGATCGCCTCCACAACATGCGTACATTGGAGTTCGTCAGCGAAGCCAAGCAGGAGCGAATTGCCCGTGAGACGTTGGAAATATACGCTCCTCTCGCCCATCGCTTCGGGCTGGGACGAATCAAGTGGGAACTCGAGGACCTTTCCTTCAAGTATCTGCACCCGGAGGATTATCGGGCGTTGAAAAAGCAGATCGCTGCGAAGCGCCGCGACCGGGAAGACTACATCGAACGCTTTTGCAAACCCCTGAGCACGGAACTGTCGCGGGCGAACCTGAGATTCGAAATGAGTGGACGCCCAAAACATCTGCAGAGCATCTACAAGAAAATGGTGGATCGCAACAAGACGCTCGATGAGATTTACGATCTGTTCGCCATCCGCATTATCCTCGACACGAAGGAGGAGAAGGATTGCTATCTCGCCTATGCCATCGTCTGCGAGGTGTACACGCCGATTCCTGAACGGTACAAGAACTACATTGCCCTGCCGAAGCGCAACGGATATAAATCCATCCATACGACTGTGCTCGGGCCCGATGGCAAGATGGTGGAAGTACAGATTCGAACTCGCGAAATGCATGAAGTCGCCGAGAAGGGAATCGCCGCTCACTGGGCGTATAAAGAGAATGTGCAGAGCAAAACGAGCGCTTTCGAGAACTGGATTCGCTGGGTCCGTGAGGTCCTGGAAAGCCCGCCCGCGGCGGCCTCGGAGGAAGAGGGCGCGCGCCAGCTACTCGACAATTTTCGCCGCAACCTGTATCAGGACGAAATCGTGGTGTTCACACCCAAGGGCGATCTGATTGTCCTGCCCAATGGTTCGACACCTGTGGATTTCGCCTTCGAGATTCACTCGGAAGTCGGCCTGCATACGATCGGCGCCAAAGTGAACGGCCGCATTGTTCCACTCAACAGAAAACTGCACAGCGGCGATCAGGTGGAGGTCATTACCTCGCGAAATCAATACATCAGTACCGATTGGGAGCAAAATGTCGTCACACACAAGGCGAAGACCGCCATCCGCCGCTTTGTCAACGAACAGACCAAGCAGGTGTTGCAGAAGGGACGGGAAAAATGGGAGCGGAAAGCAAAAAAGCTGAAGATTCCCCTTGATGAAGCACCGTTGCTCAAGGCTGCCGAGCAGCTGCGATTCCCGAGCCTGAGCAAAATGATGGTCGCGTTGGCCAAGGACGAGATCACGGTGGACGAAATCGTTCGTGCCGTTCAATCCGAACCGGCATCGACCGAGAAGGAGATCGTTCTCCCACAGAAAGATCAGCAGCAGGTATTCGAAGAATTTGCGGAGGTCGCCCGCAGCGAAAAAGGCATCATGATCCAGGGGCAGATGGCGGACATGGAGTTCGAGTTCGCGCGTTGCTGCAGCCCATTGCCCGGAGACGACGTCATCGGTTTCGTCACCTTGGGACGCGGGATCAAGATCCATCGCCGCAACTGCCGGAACATTCAGCGGCTGATGCAGGATTCCAGTGACAGCGGTATGCGTGATCGTCTGATCGAAATCGCCTGGCCGGAGAACGGTAGCCTGGAATATCTCGGGGGTATTCGTATCGAGGGTGAGGACCGGCCGGGAATTCTCAACGAGATCGCCCTGGCTGTCACCAGTTACCGAAACACCAATATTCGAAGCGTTAATATAGAATCTGAACAATCCTTTTTTCACGGTTCGGTCCTCGTCACCGTACAGAATCTTGAGCATCTGGAGCGGTTGATCGAGCGTCTCAAAAAGGTCAAGGGCATCTCACGCGCGGAGCGTTACGTAGAGATGTCGTAATTCCACATGGAGGAGCACACATGAAAGACAAAGTCCCCACACTTACACGAAAGGACATTGCCCGCAAAGTTGCTGATCAACTCTCCCTCTCGGTTCAGGAATCGGATACCATGGTCGACGCAGTTCTCTCATCCGTTCGTGAGCTTCTGATGAGTGCGGATCCCGAGATTCGCCTGGAAGTTCGTGACTTCGGGGTTTTCGAAGTCAAGCTCACGAAGGCGAAGCCGCGTGCACGCAATCCCAAGACGGGAGACAAGGTCTATGTTCCTCCCCGCAGAAAAACGCATTTCAGACCCAGTAAACTGCTGAAAGCCTTCCTTACCACCCCCCTCAATCCGCAAACGGAAACACGCCTGATGGAGCGCGAAATCGAAGAAGAGGAATTGCAATCCCACATACATCGTATGGAGGCTTTTGTTGCCAGGTAACGGCAGAATATTGGCAATCGATTACGGAGAGCGCCGCATCGGTCTGGCGCTCTCCGACGAATTGGGGATCATCGCTTCGGGAGGGGGGACCCTTCCGAACGATGGGCACACGTTCCCGTCCATCGGTAGTCTTGTCACATCACACTGCGTTTCGAAAATCATCGTCGGTTATCCGTTGACCCTGAAAGGGGAGGAGGGAGATGCCGCACGGATGGTCCAGCGCTTCGTCGAAGTGCTTCGCGATCGTGTCAGCGTTCCGGTGGAACTGGTCGATGAACGGTTTACCTCGTCAATAGCGGAACGGACCATTCGTGAACTCGGTGTGAGCCGGAAGAAAAGAAGGGATAAGGGAAAAATCGACGAGATTGCCGCCGTGATCCTCCTGCAGGGTTACCTGGATTCCACCCGCTGATGGTCGATCCACCCAGTCCGCGATACAATCAGTTTCTCCGTCGCAGATGAATTGGCGGATGTTGTGCAGATGTGTCTCCTCCGGGAACAGAAGGGCATGCGCCGTCAACGTTGAATCCGCTTTGGTGGTAGTGTCTCTCTCCGGTGGGGATTCCCTGCAGGAAGCGAGCAGAACGGGGAAGTGAAGGGCAACAGCAAGAAACCAGGTCCGCGTTGGACCTCGAAATTCGCTGCAGAGTTGAATGGGGGTGTCAGACGTCAGCGGCCGCCCTGAGGGTCACGACGGGACAGGGCGCGTAGCGGACGATGCGCTGGGCGATGCTTCCGATGAAAAAGTGTTCGATCCCGCTGCGTGCGTTTGTCGCAACGACGATGATGTCGGCACCTGCTTCCTCGACGTATGCGAGAATCTCTTCGGCGGTCTCTCCCTTGCGCAGGATGCGGACGATCGGGACATCCACATCAGCCGCCAGCAGCAGAGCATCACATTTTTCCTCGATTTCCCTCAGCATCGCGTTTTCCACCACCTCTTCACTGAGGTCGAATGTGCGCATGGAAAGGACGGAAAAAACGTCCTGATACACGTGGAGCAGATGGATATCGGCACCGTAGATGCGTGCCAGGTTTCCGGCAGTCCGCAACAGCGGCACAGATGCCGCTGAGAAATCCACAGGGACCACGATGATGGAAGCGTGTTCGAGCATGCGACTTCCTATGCGGAGGCTTGACGCGATTTATAGACATGGTAGAGGATGGACTTGATCGACTCCGCGGTCGATTCCGGACAGCGAACATTCTTTGTGTGCTTGATGAGGCACAGTTTCGTCGCAATGTTTAACTGGTACTCGCCGAGCAGATCCGGCTGTTCATGCACGACATGCTGCAAAAAGTCAATCTGATCCTCAGAGAGTCCACTCACATCTCTGTCGGCGAGTGCGCTTATGAACTCCCTCAGCTCCTCGTCAGATATATTCATGGGTTTCTTCATAGTCATATGCAGGATACAATCCGCGATGATTTTTGGAACAACCAGGGTTGCGCGCGGAGACGCACGCAATCAGGAACCATCCATCCCGTCTGATTCGGCCGTAGTCTCTGTGCTGCTTTTGCCGGACTTGCGCTTGCGTTCCTTGTCTTCAAAACCGCGCTCCATGGCATAATCGTAGAGCTTCGCGCGCAGCATTTTTCTGCCTCTGTGCAGTCTTGAACGGACTGTTCCGATCGGACATTCCACAAAATCAGCGATCTCCTCGTATGTGAATCCTTCGATGTCACAGAGGATGACCACGGTGCGGAATTCTTCGGGCAAGGTCTCGAGCGCAGTCGAAACATCGTCGTCGAGTATATTCGAGAAAATCCGCTCTTCGAGATCATTGGGGTCGGTTGATTCCGCCCTGATACTGTGGTAAAATTCTTCAACATCGTTGTAATCGACTTTGTCCGGTTCCTTCGACGTTCGCCGATAAATGTTGATGAATGAATTTTTCATAATCCTGAACAGCCATGCCTTGCAGTTCGTTCCCTGTTCGAACTTGTCGAAAAAGCGATAGGCCTTCAGGTATGTTTCCTGCAGGAGATCGTCCGCTTCATCAGGATCTCCTGTCATACGCAACGCGAAATTGTACAGCGCATCCATATGCGGCAAGGCTTCACGCTCGAAGTCGAGGTGGCGCTTGCGCAGCATTTCGGGGGATTCCTGCGCTTCCGTTTCTCCCGATGAAATTTCTTCCTGTATCTCGGGATCGAGGACAGTCATAGAGCTCCAATTCGTCGATCAATGGTCCTATAATATACGGAGCCACCGGAAAGGATCAAAAAAGTTCCCGGTGGGCGATATTTTTCCCCACGCCGGAGGGAACGCAGAAATCTTCGCCGGCATTCGTGAATAATCTCTCCGTTTCATTTTGATTATCCAGACCTTTCTCCTATATTCTTAATTAAGATATGATTAATCTTCTTTGCGTTCAATCCATTTGCCCCGTAAAAAGAAATCCATTCCGATCGTGGTAGAAACTCCATCCCTGGCGCTGGGAAAAATCGCCCCTGCGCTGTGCCCGACCTGCAACACTCCCGCGCTGTACCGCAGCCACACGACCTCGGCACTCGAGGAACGGCGGAAAAAGATCGGGGGGAAGCGTCCTTTCCGCTGCCATGAATGCGGATGGCGAGGATGGCTCGACGAAACCTCACTGCGCTATGCCACCAGGGATCTGAAGCAGAAATCGCGAACCGCTGCGCAGCAGGATGCGGACATTCCGGAAATATCTCTCGAGGAACCGCTTCCCGCCATCACTCCGGACCGCGATACCACCACCCTTGAAATGACGGAAACAGGAAGAGACAACCGCACAAAGGAAAAAACGGCGCCGCAGAGTGCTGCGCAGACCGGAAGTGCAAACGGAACACATCGGCCTGAGCAAAGCCGTCCCGATCTCGAACCTCCGGCACCGGAGGTACATGGCAGCGAATCTCTCCCGGAATTTGACGAGGGCTCCGGGCGCCCGGTCTCCCAAAAGGTATCCCTTGGCTTTCATCATCATGCCCGGCACACCGTGAAAGCCTGTCCAAAATGTGCCGAACCGACATTGTACCGTTCACGTTCACGCGGATTCGGAGAGTTGCTGCGCAAGAAGTTCACCAATAAACGGCCATATCGTTGCCATCGCTGTGGATGGCGTGGCTGGATGAGCAAAGGATTCTGATCCACAATACAGACGATTATCCACTTCCACATTTATCGGGTTGATACATGCAGATATCAAAATCCGCCGGATACGCAGTTCATGGTCTCGGTTATCTCGTTTCACGAGGTACACGTCAGCCGGTACAGATTTCCGAAATCGCCGAAGACCAGGACGTCTCGAAAACCTACCTCGCGAAGATCTTTCAGCAGCTCTCCACCGCACGCATCGTCGTCGGTCATCGGGGTGTCACCGGCGGTTACATCCTCTCGCGGGATCCCGCTGAGATCACGCTGGTCGACATTATCGAAGCGGTTGACGGACCGATCATCCGGCGCCATTGCTGCCTCGGACTCTTCGGGTGTCCCATCAAGGACAAATGCGTCGTGCTTGATGCCTTCAAGGATGCGAACGAAAAATTTGTCGATTCGCTGAAGAAGATTACTCTCAAGGACATCGTCACCGGTATGTTGAAGGTGAAAGCGCCTTTCCTCGCAGTGAAAAGCGGAAAGAAATAGTTTTTGCTCCCTATTCTGTACCCGCAACTGATCTCGGCTTTACTGTGGAGATGGACTCGGCGTGATGTTTTCTCTTGAACACACCGATGCGTGCAGCAAAGCACGCGCGGGATCGTTCCTTACGGATCACGGTACGGTAGAGACTCCTATCTTCATGCCTGTGGGAACGCAGGGGACAGTGAAAGCTGTTGAGCAGCGAGAGCTGAAGGATATCGGTGCGCAGATCATTCTTTCCAATACCTACCACCTCGCCCTGCGACCCGGAATCGCAGTGTTGGAGGAGGGGGGAGGGTTGCATCGATTCATGAAATGGGACCGCCCCATTCTCACCGACAGCGGCGGGTATCAGGTGTTCTCTCTTTCGGAGCTTCGGAAAATCGCGCATGACGGTGTCACCTTCCAGTCGCATATTGACGGGTCATACCACCGATTTACACCGGAACGTGTCATCGACATCCAGCGCTCCATCGGATCGGATATCATGATGATTCTCGATGAATGTCCGCCGGCGGACTGCGGCTACGAGTATGCGAGGCGGAGCCATGAGCTCACCCTGCGGTGGGCGCGACAGGCACGTGAGCATCTGCATCGCACGAAGCATCTGTATGATCACAGGCAGTATGCATTCGGCATTGTCCAGGGTAACATCTTCGAAGATCTGCGCACACATAGTGCGCAGGGATTGATGGAGCTTGGTTTCGACGGATATGCCATTGGCGGGCTGGCAGTCGGAGAACCCGCCGAGGTCATGTACCGGATTACCGATACATGTACGGACATTCTGCCGACTGGCAGTCCTCGCTATCTGATGGGTGTCGGAACACCCGCCAATATCGTGGAATCGATTGCACGTGGCATCGATATGTTCGACTGTGTTATGCCGACACGCAATGGACGCAACGCCATGGTCTTCACACCTGACGGAGCACTGACCATAAAAAAGGAGCGATATCTCGAGGATTTCCGACCCATAGACGAACAGTGCGGGTGTTACACATGTCGAACATTTTCACGCGCATATGTCTGCCACCTCTTTCGTGCCAAGGAAATCCTCGGTCTCCAGCTTGCATCGATACACAACCTGGCATTTTATCTGCAATTGACGCGTGATGCGCGAAATGCTATCTTTCAAGATACCTTCTCTGACTGGAAGGACGCTTTCCTGAAAAGGTACCAGGCAGAGAAGACTGATGTGAACGATAATCCAGCATAATTCAGGAGCATACTGTGACGGACCTTCTTATTGCCATGACGCCCCAACAGGGCGGCAGCGGCGGCGGTGGAATGGTGAGCACGCTCATCTTTTTCGCCCTGATCTTTGTGATTTTCTATTTCATGATCCTGCGTCCTCAGCAGAAACGAGCGAAGGAGCGGCAGAAAATGCTCGACAGCCTGAAAAAGGGCGACAAAGTCGTTACATCCGGCGGCATGCACGGAAAAATCGTCAACGTGGATGACAAGACCGTGCTTCTCGATGTCGGTGACAATCTCAAACTCAAATTCGACCGCTCGGCGGTGAACGTCGTTACGCGGGAAGCATCGGGCGAATAATCACAGGGGTCGCCGTCATGGCACAGTCTTTTCACACCATCGACGAGGCCATCGAGGCCATTCGCGCTGGTGAACTCATTATTGTCGTCGACGACGAAGATCGCGAGAATGAAGGCGATTTCGTCTGCGCGGCAGAGCTGATCACACCGGATATGGTCAATTTCATGGTGCGGAACGGTAGAGGGATGGTGTGTGTTCCGCTGACCGAGGACCGTATGCAGCAGTTGCAGCTGGGAATGATGGTCGACGGGAATACGGCGTTGCATGGAACCAACTTCACGGTGACCGTGGATTACATCCATGGGACGACGACAGGGATCTCCGCTGCAGACCGTGCCGCGACCATCCGTGCACTCGCCGCAGCGGATACGCGTCCTTCGGATCTTGCCCGTCCCGGCCATATCTTCCCGCTCA
>JAFGKR010000222.1 GCA_016928515.1 Bacteroidota bacterium
GAGCGGGATTTCGGCGAGAGCTTCGACGACATTCTCGAGGACAATCCCCTCCCCCAGAGCTTCCGCCTCGGCATCCGGGAAGGCTACACGACGAGCGACAGCGTGGAGGTGATCGCCGCGCGCGTGGAGAAGCTGCATCTCGTCGAAAGTGTCCATTATCGGAAACAGCTGCTGGAACTCATCGATCGCCGTGCGCGCGCCTTCAGTGTCGCCACGCTGTTCATCGGCATCATGCTCGCCGTCAGCGCGGTGATTCTCGTGGCCAACACCATCCGGCTCACCATCTACGCGAAGCGCCATATCATCCGCACCATGAAACTCGTGGGCGCGACACCGATGTTCATCCGCCTGCCCTTCCTCATCGAGGGCATGTTCCATGGACTCATCGGCGGTCTCATGGCGTCGCTGCTCATCGAGATCGTGTTCTCCCTCTTCATCAAGCCGCTGTCGGAAGACCTGCTCGTCAGCATCAATGTGGATCTTTCCTTCTACGTCCTCCTGACATTCGCCGGCTGCGTGCTCGGACTCCTGGGCTCCCTGATATCCATCGGACGTTTCCTGAAAGAAGCGCTCGTCCAACCGCAGTGAGGTTTGAATCATGTCTGCATCCGCAACACCACTCTTCCCCTTTCACCTCACACCAGGTGGACCAAAGCTCAGCCAGACGCTGCTCTCGGAGATCCCTTCCGATCTCCGCGAGAATCCCGAGGCGTCATTGCTGCTGATGGGGTGCCGGCTGGGGGAAAACCTGATTGCGCTCTCCGAACATTTTACGGGCCGCCTCATCGGTATCGAGGAGGACACCGAAAGCATCTTCCATGCAAAAATGGCGATCACGGAAAGCGCTCTCGAATCCCGGGTCTCCGCACGGCTCATGGCTCCGGTGCAGACGAATTTCCGTCCGGGACAGTTCGACGTGGTCATGATGGAAGGCATATTCTCAGGCTATCCGCCCACGCGCGTACTCAAGGAAGCCCTCCGCGTCCTGCAGCATCCCGGCTGGCTGTTGCTCTCGGATTCCTGCTGGCTCGAACAGCAGGTTCCCACATATGTTCGGGACGTATGGGAGAGTCGCGAGCACAAACTGCTGACCCGGGAGGCGCTGCGCACGCTGCTCGAGGAGCGAGGACTCGAGATCATCACACTGGAGGATCGCTCGGATGTGCTGGAGGGATTCTACCACCAGTTCACCGGCACGGTGAAAGGAATCGCGAAAAGCGGTTTCGAGGGGATGAAACACCTGAAGGGACTGGTCAAGCACTACAAACACGAAATCGACGTGTACCGCAAACACGGGGGAGATCGGTACATGGGATACATGAGCGCGGTGGCGCGGCGGATCGCACAAGAATAATCTGAACAACGAAGATTACGAAGGCAACGGAGGGAATTCTCTACGAGAACATTCGTAGGGATGCCGTATCATCAACCGTCAGGTGAGCGTTATCGGCTTTCATCAGTTTTCGATCAGAGTCGTGCGTCGATGAAGGCGACGAGGACGTCGACGGCGGGTGTGTTTTCTCCGCCATGGGGAATAATGATGTCGGCGTGTTGCCGGCTGGGAGCGACGAATTGTTCGTAACTCGGTCGCACGGTGCCGTAATACTGGTCGCGGACGGATGCGAGCGAGCGACCTCGCTCGACGATGTCGCGCTCCATGCGCCGCAGAATGCGGACGTCCGCGTCGGCGTCGACGAACACTTTCAGATCCATGTGCTCGCGCAGCGCGGCTTCGGCCAGCACGAGTATCCCTTCCACAAGAATCACCGGTCGTGGTTCGAGCAAGCGCGTTTCGGGCGTGCGCCGGTGCGTGGAGAAATCATATACCGGCTGCGTGACGGTTTTCCCCTGCCGCAGATCGCGCAGATGCGTGGCGCAAAGTTCGGTCTCCAGCGATGACGGATGGTCGTAGTTGATGCGTGCCGGATCGGGCACCGGCATGCGCGAAAGATCGAAATAATACGCGTCGTGCTGGAACAGCAGCACGCGCTCCTCCCCCAGCCGCTCAATCACGCGTCGGCACAGCGTCGTCTTCCCCGAACCGGAACCGCCGGCGATGCCGATTACGATCCGATCATTCTGCTGAGGCTGTGCGTGAAGTGCTGGCATTGACTATTCCTGTATGATTCAAGTGCAAAGTGCAAAGGACAAAGTGCATGGACATGTTACGAGTCAGGCTGGCGTTCACACGGAGCACTATTTATCCGGTTTTGTACCGGCGAGCCGGCGGCTCGCCACTACAAAGGCGAGGAAGCTCTTCGCTTTGCACTTTGCACTTTGCACTTTGCACTTCACAAGACGTGTAAAACTATATCGCCACCGAAAGATTCCACAGATACTATTGTGCCGCGACAAACTCCTGCACATCCGCCACATCCTGATCGGTCAGTTTGTCACGGGAAAAGAACGGCATGCTTTCTTCGCCGGCGCGGACGATGCGGGGAAGCTGTGCGGCCTTCCGCTTGAGCAGGCGCGTTGCCGGACCAATGCCGGTGTCGTGACAGGGTGCACAGGCACGGTCAAACAGCTCTCGTCCACGAACGGCGTTTCCGCGGAGTTTCTCGATGGTTTCCAGCTCCGCCTCGAAGGCTTCCGCGTTGAAATCGGGATCCCCGGGCCAGGTGACCGCCGTCCAGGTGAGCCGCGGCGC
>JAFGKR010000223.1 GCA_016928515.1 Bacteroidota bacterium
CCAGCCACACCGAGGCCTCTGCGGCGTTTGCGCAGTCGGTGTTCGCAACCACCGCAAGGGCGCGTTCACCATCGGGGGAAAGACGTGTGTAGCACAGCACGCGGGGATCGGTGGTTTCGAACACGCGAATGGTTTCGCGAGAGGGATTCACGACGATATCATGCCACTGGCGCCGTATGGCGGCTACGCGCGCGATCAGTCCGCTGATCTCATGCTCGTTGCTCCAGCATAGTGCGGACTCGCTGAACAGCGGCAGCGTGTGCGACGGCAGCTTTTCGATCTCCTCGGTCGTGAAGCCGAGTCCCGTGTTCACCGGAAAGGTCTCACCCAGTTCGTAGCCCTGGTGCAGAAACAGCACCGCCGGAAGAAAGGCGTTCACCACGACGGTCATGCGTGAATAGTTCATCCCGCCTCCGCGTGTCGCTGCACGCGGCGTGTTGTGGGTTTCCGCGGTGGCGAAAAACGGCACCGGAACGTCCTGCGACTCCAGCATCTTGAGAAACTCCCGCAGCTTGTGCGGCAGATGCTCGTCGCTCCACAGGTAGCCCACGGTGGCGTTGTATCCTTCCTGCCGGCTGCGGACGGAGATGGCGAAGTTCTCCTCCCAGAAGGCGAAGTCGGGATCCACTTTCCGCGCGCGGTCGACGATGCTCTGCTTGAGCCGTCGCGGCAGCGCGTGTCCCATATCGATCATCACCCCGTCGATGTCGAAATTCTTCTGGTAATGCGGGATGATGTTGATGATGGTGTTCCACAGTCCCCGGTTCTCGTTGTCGACGTTCACCAGGCGCGAGTCATAGATGCGGATGGTGTTGTACGCGATGTAATTGAAGCTCGGGTGATCGTAGAGTTTCAGGTAGGTCACGTCGTTCCACGGCGGCTGCACGTCGTCGGGAGGCCAGTCGGCGAAAGCGCCAGGGATGCGCACACGGCTGCCGTCCTCCATGAGACCGATGAGGCGGTCGTCTTCCTGCACGATCTCCAGCGGCATGTCACGGAACAGATTGCGATAGGCCATGCTCGGCGGCGGCAGGCTGGCGTGATCGTTGCGTTTGACGCGCTGGTTGATGACCTGCAGCTCTTCGTCGGTGAAGATGGGATTGCCGTAGCCGTCGGGATGCTCGGGACCGCGGTCGGGCACGTCGGCGTCGATCCAGTAGAACCAGTTGGGATGATCCAACACCCAGTCGGAGTCCTTCGATGCGGTGCGAAACACGAATTCCATCATCACGCGCATGCCGAGATGATGCGCCGCTTCGACGAATGCCATGTACTCCGCTTCCACGCCCAGCCCGTGGAAGGGCTCGCAGAGCCGCTCGTCGAGCTTGTAGGGATTGCGGATGGCGTACGGCGAACCAAGCGATCCCTTGTTGCCGTCCTTTCCTATCGCCGTCACGGGAAGCAGGTGGAGAGTGTTCACCCCCATCCTCCTCAGATACGGCAGGATGGCGATCGATTTCAGAAACGTGCCGGTTTCCCGGAAGCCCCCGGGAAGATCCGGCAGATCCACCAAACCGTTTCCGTCGTGGTCCCAGGCAGTCGTCAGGCGCGTGAAGATATTGTAGACCACGGCGTCCATTGTCCACTCCCCGCTGGAGGCCTGCATCTCCGGCTCCTCGCCTTCAAGCGTGAGGATGGCATCGACGGAGACACGGAAAAAGTTGACGGGCTCGACGGAGACAACGCGGTCGCCCTCCGAGAGTACGGGATTCACCCACAGCGCAGGAACGCGGTAGGTGCCGGTGCCCGCCTTTCCTTCAAGCTCCGCCAGGCGGTCGCGTAATGTCTGAAGTGCGTTGAGCATGGTGTTCCTTTCAATCCGCGAAATACTCCGCGACTTTGTACAGTTCCGGATCGAGTTCCTTGATGCCGCTGGAAATCTGTGTGATATCGATGTCGACGACCTTGTTTCCCTGCAGCGCGACCATGCGGCCGAAGCGGCCCTCGTGTACCAGCTCCGCGGCGCGCACGCCGTAGCGGGTCCCCAGAACCCGGTCGAAGGCCGTGGGTGATCCACCGCGCTGAATGTGTCCGAGCACGGTGTGACGCGTTTCGAAACCGAGGCGATCCTCGATCTCCTCCGCCAGCACCTTCGCAACACCGCCAAGCGTGACGTGCCCGAACGCATCCTTCTTCATGCTCCGAAGGACGTAACTGCCGTCCTCATCCTTTACCGAATCCGTGGCGACTTTCGCGCCCTCGGAGACGACCACGATACTGAAATTCTTTCCTGTTGCATGCCGCCGTCTGATGCGGTTGCAGACCTCCTCCACGCTGAACGGATGCTCGGGTACGAGAATGACGTCGCCGCCGCCGGCGATGCCCGCGTACCAGGCGATCCATCCCGCATGGCGTCCCATGACCTCCACGACCAGTACGCGGCTATGGGATTCCGCCGTCGTGTGGATGCGGTCGATGGCTTCCATCGCCACGTTGATGGCGGTGTCGAAACCGAAGGTGAAGTCCGTTCCCGGCAGATCGTTGTCGATGGTCTTGGGCACGCCGACCAGCTTCACGCCAGCCGCGTGCAGTTTGACTGCCACGCCGAGGGTGTCCTCTCCGCCAATGGGAATGAGCGCGTCGATGCCGTTTGCTTCCAGCGTTTCCAGCACGGCCTTCTCCCCGTTCTCGAGTTTGTAGGGATTGGTGCGCGAGGTGCCGAGGATGGTGCCGCCGCGCGGCAGGATGCCGCTGACCTCCTCGCGTCCAAGAGGCATGGTGATATTCTCCACCGCGCCTTTCCAGCCGTGGCGGAAACCGACGGTTTCATGGCCGAGTTTCAGCGACGCGCGCACGATGGCGCGAATAACAGGATTCAAGCCGGGGCAGTCACCGCCGCCCGTCAATACCCCAATCTTCATACCGGTTACCTCTGATCAAACGATGAATAGCGGTCGAATACGTGCAAGATAATGAATCGGGGGGAAAGTGTACAGGGGGAGGAAGCCGCTAGCTGTTAGCCGCTAATGGCGCAATGCATTCAGATATTCGCTTATTCATCATTATCTTATTGAATTGATGAAACCAACCGAATCCCATATGCTTGACACTGCCATCCGCGCCGCGAGGGAAGCCGGCGATATCCTCCTGCATCATTTCGGTGACCTGCGGCATATCGAAATAAAAAACAACCAGCAATTCAATCTCGTCACCGAAGCGGATACCAACGCCGAGAAGCGCATCGTGGACGTCCTTCTCGAGGCCTTTCCGGATCACGGCATCCTCGGCGAGGAGGGCGGGAAGCGGAAGGGAAGCGCGCCGTACAAGTGGATCATCGATCCGCTGGACGGCACGACCAACTTCACGCATTCCTTCCCCATCTTCAGCATCTCCATCGCGCTGGAGAAGGACGGCGAACTCGTGCTCGGCGTGATCTACGATCCCGCGCGCGACGAAATGTTCACCGCCGAACGCGGCGCGGGCGCCTTCCTCAACGGCGAGCGCATCCATGTGTCGGACGAAACCCGCATCGACCGCGCCATGCTGGTCACCGGCTTCCCCTACAACATCCGTGAGAATCCGGATTACTGCTACGAGCGTTTCATCGGCTTCCTCAAGGAGGCCCAGGCCATCCGCCGCCTCGGCAGCGCGGCGCTGGATTGCGCGTACGTTGCCGCGGGACGCCTCGACGGCTTCTGGGAAGTGTCCCTGCAGCCGTGGGACAAGGCCGCCGGACATCTCCTGATCGAGGAGGCCGGCGGACGCGTGTCCGATTTCTCCGGCGCCCCGCATGACATTTACGCACTGCCCTTCCTCGGCAGCAACGGCCGCATCCACGACGAGATGCTGCGCGTACTCGAGGAGGCGCGGTCCCTCACCATCACCGTCAAACAGCGTCCCTGACGCCCATCCCCGTGTTCCAAGGAGTTTGTTCATGAGCGTTCTCATCGTCGGTTCCGTCGCCCTCGACTACCTCGAAACCCCCTTCGGCAAAATGGAGCAGGCCCTCGGCGGCTCCGCCACCTTCTGTTCCATCGCCGCCAGTTACATGACCTCCAGCGTCCGCATGGTCGGCATCGTCGGCAGCGACTTCCCGCAGGCGCATGTCGACTACTTCACCGCCCGCGGCATCGAGCTGCTTGGACTCGAGCGCGTCCCCGAGGGGAAAACCTTCAGCTGGGGGGGACGCTATCATGAGGACATGAACACCCGCGATACGCTGTACACCGAGCTCGGTGTCTTCGAGCATTTCCATCCCGTCATCCCGGAGGAGTGGAAGAAGAGCGAATTCGTCCTCCTCGGCAACATCCATCCCTCCCTGCAGCTGGAGGTGCTTGACCAGATCACTGAACCGCGGCTCGTGGTCTGCGACACGATGAACCTGTGGATCGACATCAGTCTGAAGGA
>JAFGKR010000224.1 GCA_016928515.1 Bacteroidota bacterium
AAGACGTATCCGGCGTAGAGACTCAGGAGGAATATGCCCCCGGTGAAAAACGCATCAAAGGAAAATATCGAAGACAGAACAGCGCAGTACGGTGTGACCATGGCAAGCCCCATGCTGTTGTTCTCGAAGCGATACAGGAGATCGGGGGGGACGGTACTGCGGTTCCGATGGGCGGTAGCGAAGAGCGAACGGTAGAGAACAGGCAGCGCAAGTGAGGTCGCCACAGCGAACACGAACACCGGGATCTCGGGTGATGCGGCTTCCGGGAGAGTGATCCCGTCGAAGTGGCCTGTCGCGCGAAGAATCTCGATGAGTACAATCGCTCCGCCGGCCGGTTCCGCCATGAACAGGTACGTTCTGCGGAGTTTCCGGCGCATCTGCTCCGCGGACGCCGGCGGGAAGGTCATGGGTGTGGTGTGTGTTGTGCGGTGGAAACGAGGCTCGGAGAGGGCCGGAAGAAGCGCACGATGCCTTCGACCGTCACCCACAGGATGATGAAGACGATCACCGCATTGATGATTTGCAGCAGGATGTTGTGTTCCGTTCCGTACTGTAGCTGGTTCAGCACAGCCGCCCAGAGCGTGATCACCGACATGAAGACGGCTGGGACTCCGGCATACAGCCACGACCACCCCCCCCGCGCCCGGAGGTACAGGGTGACGATGATCAGGGCGAGGGCGGCGAGCGTCTGATTGACGGCACCGAACAGCGGCCACAGGCTCAGGGCTCCCTGGCCGTCGGCGCCGGATGCAAAGGCGAGCAGGGCAGCGCTGAGTACCGCGAATCCGGTCGCGATATAGCGGTTCCGGAAAATATCCATGCGCAATGTCGTGAAGAGCTCGGTGATGACATACCGTTGGATGCGGGTTGCCGTGTCGAGCGTCGTCCCCGCGAAGGAGGACACGAACACGCCCATGATCACCACGGCAATGCCGCGCGGGATGCCGATGACGGCAATCATGTTCGCTGCACCGTCGACGAACGCCTTGATCTTCGAACCCAGTCCGGCCGCCGCCGCCCAGGATGCATAGTGATTGGTCCATGCCGAAACGCCGGTCAGATATTCCCCGGATCGCGCGGTATATCCCATTCCGATGCCGGCCGCGACGGCGATGATGACGAGTGTTGCGAGAGCGCCCTCCACCAGCATCGATCCGTATCCCACGAAAAGAGCATCACTCTCGTTTCGTACCTGTTTTGCGGATGTACCCGACGAGACCAGTGCGTGGAAGCCGGAGATGGCACCGCATGCGATGGTGATGAAAAGGAAGGGCCAGAGCGGAGGGGCGGCCTCGGGTGCGGCCTGGAAAACAGGGGCGACGATGGTCAGTTCGCCGGAGAAGGCAGAGAAAAGGACGCCGGCGACAAGTAGCAGCATGGCGAAGATCAACTGGTAGGCATTGATGAAATCCCGTGGCTGCAGCAGCGTGGTTACGGGCAGGACGGACGCGACGTAGGCGTAGATCAGCAGGATGATCGTCCAGACGCCGGGAGCAGGAATGCCGAAAAGGACAGGCATTTCAAGGGGAAAGAAGTATCCCCCGACGATGGTGGCATACATCAATCCCACCGCGATGAGAGACCACAGGGTGAGATTTCCTCCTCTGCGATAGATCAGGATACCCAGTCCGATGGCGATCGGGATCTGCAACCAGACCGGGAAGACGGAGCTCGGGAAAATACTGAAAATGACGGCGATGACAAGGCCGAAGATGGAGATGACGATCCACAACTCGAGAAAGACGATCAGGAAGAAGAACACGCGTGTCCGACCGTTGATATAGCGCGCAGTGTAATCGGAAATGGATTTCCCCTGGTTGCGCATGGAGATGATCAGTGCGCCGAAGTCATGCACCGCGCCCATGACGATGCTCCCGACGAACACCCAGAGCAGAGCGGGGAGCCATCCCCAGATGATGGCGATGGCCGGACCCACGATGGGTCCTGTCCCTGCGATGGACGTGAAGTGGTGCCCGAAGATGATCTCTTTCCGTGTGGGGACGTAGTCGATTCCGTCCTCAAACTCCACGGAGGGTGCGATTGTGCTGTCGTTGATCCGGAAAATGCGGCGTCCGATGAAGCGGCCGTAGAGCCGATACATCAGCAGATAGCCGGTGAAGGCGACGAACATGATGAGAAGTGCATTCATTGAGGCAAAGTACGAAGACACCTGGCAGTCTTCCAAGAGGGAGCGGGATGATCGATTTCGGAGAGTGAGATGTGCTATGATGGTTTCAATTTCTTTAGTACTTTAGTTGATCATGTCCCGCACTGACGTAACGCATTGCGGGAAATTGTGTCTAGAGAACAGCAGACCGGATGATCAAAGCGCATCCGCTGCGATGTTGCAGGACTACCTGATTGACGACGACTCATGCAGAGTGTTTCGCACTCCCTCGCTTACAGAAGACATCTTCAAGCTTTAACGATAGTCTTTAGCTTTTAACCCAATGGAGGCTCGTATGCACAAAAAGCTACTGCTCGTTCTGCTTCTGCTTGGGCTTTTCCCGGCCGCTCTGATAGCGCAGACGGGAAAAGTGTCCGGCAAGGTTACGGATCTCGAAACGGGAGAACCGTTGATCGGAGCGAACGTGATTGTCAACTCGGGAGGAACGACACGTGGTGCGGCCACGGACGCCAACGGCGGATATGTCGTCCTCAACGTCCCCATCGGCAAGATCAGCATCCAGGTCAGTTACATCGGGTATCAGACCATCACGGTTGAGAACGTACTCGTCAGGACAAACGAAACCGCGCAGAAGGATATCCAGTTGCCGTCTGATTCCTACAAGATGGATGAGGTCATCATCGTAGCGGAGAAGCCGCTGGTCGACAAGAACGTGACCAACAGCAAAACCACGGTCACGCAGGAGGACATCGAGAATCTTCCGGTGCGCGGCGTGGAGAGCATTACGGCGATCCAGGCGGGTGTGGTGTCTTCGGGAGCTGGTCTCCACATCCGTGGCAGCCGTGCGGATGCCACCGGGTACGTGAAAAACGGCATGATGGTCAACAACCCGCTCTTCGGTGGGCGCTCTCTCTCCGTCATCAGCAATGCCATCGCCGAGCAGAGCCTCCAGGCCGGTGGCTATTCCGCTGAGTACGGTGGTGCCAACGCCGGACTGATCAGTACGACCACCCGCACCGGTGGCCGCAAGCTGAACGTGGAATTTGAAGCCTACACGGACAACTATCCGTGGGCGGACTACGGTGAGCGCACGATGGGAACGTACAAGAGCGGCTCCAGTGTGTATGTGTTGACCGCCGGCGGTCCTCTCTGGGGGCCGGTGAAGTTCTTCGTTGCCGGGCAGAACAGTTTCTCCCGCACACCGACGTCCGGTTGGCGCGAAGACTACGACCTCACCACCAAGTACGATCCGCTGCTTCGCGAGACGGAAGCACACCAGCTTCTTCCGGAGGAGGAACAACAAAAAATAGGCATTTTCGATCCCCGCCTCGGACCCGCAGCCCAGAAAGTGGATTATCGTTTCCCGGGCGGGTACTTTCTCAATGCCGCCAGCCAGAGCTGGCTCATCGACGGAAACCTGACATTTGACCTCAGTCCGATCAACGTCCGGATTGACGGGTCGTACGGGTACGGAACAAGCCGTGACGGAGCCGGGCTCACAACGCAGCTCGCGGAAAAGCGCGCAGGTCTCAACGAGAGCGAGGATTACAGCATCAACGGAAAGTTCACCCATCTGCTGAGTCCGTCGACCTTCTACGAAATCTATCTCGGATATTGGGGAAATTTCGGTGTCGCCATGGACCCGGATTTGAGACACAATATCTTCGGCTACGGTGACTCCATTTCGAATGCGCAGTTCGGATATCATCTCGACGCCGACG
>JAFGKR010000034.1 GCA_016928515.1 Bacteroidota bacterium
AAAGCGCAAAGTGCAAAGTGCAAAGCGCAAAGTGCAAAGCGCAAAGTGCAAAGCGCAAAGTGCAAAGCGCAAAGTGCAAAGCGCAAAGCGCAAAGTGCAGTGTGTTCACTGCGTCACGTCCGATTCGGTGTTCTGGATCAGCTCCTCATTCTTGTGCTAGCGAGCCGTCGGCTCGCCTGTACAAAGGAAGGACCGGTTGTGCTTTGCACTTTGTGCTTTCAGACCGGCTTGTAGCGTTCCACCAGCACATAAATCATTCCGGCCGCGATGAAACCCAGCACGACGTCGATGACGTAATGCGCCTGGATGTACATGGTGGCGGCGATGATGCCGAGTCCGGGGAGGAGGAAGATCCAGAAAAATATGCGCTGGAAGCGAAAGGCGTACATCAGCGTGAGCAGCGTGACGCCGGTGTGCATGGAGGGAATGCAGTCGCGTACCGCGGGTGCGAGATTGGCTGCGAGGAAGGCCTGTATCCATGCGGTCGTGGGGAGCCATCCCTGCAGGACGGGAAGCTGATCGGGCATCCAGCGGTTGGGACCGAGGGCAGGAAACAGTGTGTAAGTGATCAGTGCTCCGTACCAGCCGATGGTCATCGCCCCGAGAGCACGCCGGAAATCGGGGATCGCGCTGTTGCGGAACATCAGAATCATCAGCACCGGCATACCGAAGTAATACGAGAAATAGGCGAGATGGAGGGCGTCGGTGAGCAGCGGCTGCTGATGCTCACCTAGCCAGGCGATAGGATTCAGGCCGAACATCGTGACGTCGATGTCAAGCAGAACATGGTCGATAAGGAACAGGTCCGATGGACGTCCCGCCGTGATCATGGCATGGATCATCCCGTACATGGCGGGGTAGAGCATGATTGGTGCGAGGTAGCGAATGAAATTCGTCGTCCGTGGCCAGTGCATGCGATAGCGGAACGCCAGGTACCAGAGCAGGACAAAGCCGCTCGTCACTCCGGTCACTTCCAGCATATGGGCGGTGCTGCCGTTCAGCAGGGCATCGAGCATGAGCAGCAGGATGACACCTGCCGCGAACACTGCCGCGAATGTTGTCCACTGCCGAAGCGTGTGGACACGGGAGAGATCCTCGTGCAGAGCGCTGCGGTCGTGTATGGATTCAGCCTTCGCATCGGCGTGCATGGATCCGGTCGTCGATGACGGCGGTTCCGATGATGACTCGTGCTCCGGGCGGGCAGACGGAGTGGTCGTCTTCATCGCATACTGTCCTCGGATTGCACCCACTGTGTGAGAACGGCACGATCCTCCGTGCTGAGCCTGGCATTGCCGTGCATGAGCAGGTAGACGGAAAGAGGCATCTCACCGGATTCCACGACTTCCAGGATTTCCTGTTTCATGTGCCAGCGCTTTTGTGCCTCGAAATTCTCCCAGTCCGAAAAATTGAGATGCTCACGTCCTTCGATCACATCTGCGGCCACCAGCCAGCCGACCGGATTGACAGCGCTGTACCAGGGCCAGATCGTCTCGTTGGAATGGCAGTCGTAGCAGGACTCCCGCAGCACTTCCTTGACGGCGGCCGGTGCGCGGAGATCCCCCATGACAGGAGGATTACTGCGCTCGGAGCGGAACAGCTGTATGCCGAGCACGATCGCAAGCAGAACGAGCAGCATTGTTTTCAAACCCCTTTTCACGTCGACTCCAGGACATTGTTGTCAGGGATGGAGCGTGTTTCGCCATCGGGAACGCGGATGCGCACATTGCCGCGGCAGACAACATTTTTTCCGAACACTGCATCACCCTCGATATGCAGGGATGCACAGTCAAGCAGCGATGGAGCGCCGTGCGGGAAGTGTTCCTCCAGCTGGGAGATGAATTTGTAATGCTGTCGATCGAGTACGACATCAATCGTCGGCAGCGTGCGTGACGGATTCTGCACGATGCGGAAGTCGTCGGTGAGTACGTAGGCGTCGGACCAGATGCCCAGCAGGTCATCCGTCGTTTTTACGGGAGCAAAGCGTGTGCGGGGGACGCGAAGCGCGGAGGCAGTCTCGAACAGGGAGATCGCGGCGCCCATCGCGGTTTCCAGCTGAAACACCTCGGGCGATTCCGGATCCCGTGGATCCAGCGTTTTGCTGTTGCGTATCAGCGGCAGCGGCAGGATACCGTCGTAGCGGTCGAGCGTCTGCTTCAGAGCCTCGAGGTTGATCCACAGGTTGTTCGTGTTGAAGAAGCGGAACAGCGTGATGTCCTGGAATTCATCCATCTCGTCCTTGGGACATTGGGCGTGTTCACGCAGCGTGAAGCGGCCGTCCGTCAGCAGGGCGAGATGTCCGCCCTTGCGGTCGGCCGGTGTTCGGTCGGCGACCTCCATCATGAAGGGGAAGCCGTGTTTCGCGAAATATCCGAGAATCTCCGTGTCGAGCACCGCACCGAGGTTGTCGGCGTTGCTCACGAAAGCGTAGCGAATACCCCGGGCAAGCAGCTCTTCGAGCAGCCCCGACGTCACCATAGCGGTATAGAGGTCGCCATGTCCCGGAGGACACCACTCCAGCTCGGGCTGATCGGGAGCTTCGGCGGGTGTGAGGTCGTCGACGAGGACTTTGGGGATGCGGTGCTGGAGGAAGTCCGGCGGGAGCTCCGTTGCCAACTCCGGCCACGCCGTAAGCGCGTCGATACTGTCGTCATGCGTGTTGAAACTGTTCATCAGCAGGAGGGGCACATGCGTTCCGAAGTGTGTGCGGAGATGCAGTGTCTGCTGCGCGATCACGTCGATGAAGCGCAGACCGTCCTTGACGGGGATGAGGCTTTTCGCCTGTTCGAGTCCCATGCTCGTACCGAGTCCGCCGTTGAGCTTGATGATGACGGCATGCGGCAGGGCGCTCATCCCTTCATCCGCAAAGCCGGACAACTCCTCCGCATCCGGTACATTCTCGACGGGTTCGATCTGTGAGCGGGAAATGCTGCCGGTGGATCCGCTGAGCAGTTGCAGATAATTGCGTTTGAACATCGTGATCGCAAGTGGATGCATCCCCGCCCCGCGCATTTTTTCTTCGAAGGGACGAAAGGAATTCAGCATATCTCCAGGGTATTCTGACATGGGGAATTCCTACGCATTCTTCCTGATGACCGCGAGACTCTCCCGATTCGCCTCCACAGTGCGGGCGATGACGTCGTCGTCGTGCATGATGGAGAGGAAGGCGGCCTCGAACTGTGCCGGCGGGAGGGAGATGCCGCGACGCAGCATTTCGGAGAAATAACTGCCGAACAGTCCGGTGTCACAGGTTTTTGCGTCGTCCCAGCTGCGTACGTCGCGCTCGGTGAAAAACAGCGTGATCATCGAGCCGACACGATTGAGCGTATACGGGAAACCGAGATCGGAGAGATTGGCGCGGATGCCGTCTTCGAGTTTGGCGGATTGCAGATCGAGCTTCACATATACCTCCGGATCCTCGGTGAGGATGCGCAGGGTTTCGAGTCCCGCCGTCATGGCGAGCGGATTGCCCGAAAGCGTCCCGGCCTGGTACATCGGACCGGCAGGAGCGACCATCTCCATGATCTCGCGGCGTCCGCCGTAGGCTCCGACGGGAAGTCCACCGCCGATGATTTTGCCGAGCGTGGTCAGGTCGGGTGTGATGTCGAACAGCTCCTGCGCTCCTCCGGGAGCGAGACGGAAGCCGGTCATGACCTCGTCGAAAATGAGCAGGATACCCTCGCGGGTGCAGAGGTCACGGATTCCCTGAAGGAAACCGTCCACGGGCGGAACGCAGCCCATGTTGCCGACTACCGGTTCGAGGATGATGCAGGCGATCTGCTCCCCGTACTCGGTGACCAGCTCCTCGACAGAGGACAGGTCGTTGTACCGCGCCGTGAGCGTGTCGCCCGCCGTGGCGGGAGTGACACCCGGGGAGTCGGGAAGGCCGAGCGTCGCCACGCCGGATCCGGCCTTGATGAGGAAGGAATCCCCGTGTCCGTGATAACAGCCCTCGAACTTGACGATCTTCTCACGCCGGGTGAATGCGCGGGCAAGCCGAATCGCGGAGAGAGTGGCCTCCGTCCCGGAATTCACCATGCGTACCATGTCGATGGATGGTACGAGGTCGATGATTTTCTGCGCCAGCAGGTTCTCCAGCTCCGTCGGAGCACCGAAACTGGTCGCCCGATCGAGTTGCGCATGCAGCGCCGCGACGACGCGCGGATGCGAATGCCCGAGTATGAACGGACCCCAGCTGCCGATGTAATCGATGTAGTCGTTGCCGTCGACGTCGGTGAGTGTGCATCCCTTCGCGGAAGCGAAAAATACCGGATCACCGCCCACCGCGCGAAATGCGCGCACGGGAGAATTGACCCCGCCGGGCATGAGGTTGACTGCGTCGTTGAAGAGGGATTGGCTTCTGGTCATGGGGATATGCTCGTGATGAAAGGACAGTTCTTTTATCCAGTGTGGGTGCGAGCCGGTGGCTCGCAGGTACATAGGATCATTCCCTAAAGTGCAAAGGACAAAGTGCAAAGTGCAAATTCGCTGTCGAGTCGATAACAGATCCCTGCCAGAGATGTGCAGTTCTGCATGATGCGTGTCAGAGCATTTTCTCCGGGCAGAGCACGCAGGTCATCGAACGACACATTTGCACCCTGCACT
>JAFGKR010000225.1 GCA_016928515.1 Bacteroidota bacterium
CGCGGAGAATGCCTGGTTCATCAAGACACGCGAAGACGGCTATCAGGACAAGACGCCGCTCGAGATTGCCCAGGAGATGTTCTCGTATGTCGACGGAGCGACCATGTCGGCGAAAAAGGACGCCCTCGTGAATATCGGCGGTTTCCTCGCACTCAACAATGACGATCTCGCCATAGAGTGCCGGAATCTTCTGATCGTGACCGAAGGCTTTCCGACCTATGGAGGACTGGCCGGACGCGATCTGGAGGCCATTGCACAGGGACTAGAAGAAATTCTCGATGAGGATTATCTGCACTATCGCATCAAGAGCACAGAATATCTCGGCCGCAAGCTACACGAACTCGATGTGCCGATTCTGATGCCTCCGGGAGGGCACGCCATCTATCTGGACGCGAAGCGCTTCTGTCCCCATATCCCTCAGGAGCAGTTTCCGGCACAATCCATCACCTGTGGGCTGTACCTCGACGGTGGCATCCGTGTCGTGGAGATCGGCAGCGTGATGTTCGGGAGGACGGAGAACGGCCGATTCATAGCGCCGGATCTCGAATTGGTACGGCTTGCCATTCCGCGTCGCGTGTACACCCAGAGCCATATCGATTATGTCATCGAAGTGGTCGCACATGTGCATGAACGGCGGGAGGAACTCAAAGGGCTGCGCCTCACATACGAGGCGCCGATGCTTCGCCATTTCACCGCGCGTTTCGAGTACGTCGACTGACGCAATTGAGGCACATACTGTATGTTCATCATGGTAAGGGAATAGGCGGGGCGCCCTTGAGTCTGTTATACCTGATCCGTGGACTCGACCGCAGCCGTTATCATCCCATTGTACTCTGCATCCACGAGAGCGAGGCCTGCGATCTGTTTCGGCGCGAGGGGATCGAAACGGTCGTCGATGACCGTCTGCACGATTTCAGTCATACCAATGTGCTCTGGTACCCCTGGTGGCAATTCCCCAAGATCCTGTTGCGGCTTTGGCAATTCCCTCTCACGTATCGGCGTGCGCGTGCTTTTCTCCGCGAGAGATCCTTCGATATCGTGCATCTGAATACTTCGACGCTGACCGCATTCGGGATGGCAGCGCGGGCGGAGCATTGCAAGGTCGTGTGGCATGTTCGGGAACCCCTGCAACGGGGCTATCTCGGCATTCGGCGCATGTGCATCCGGCGCATCATTCACCGCTGCGCGGATCTGATCCTTCCGATCTGCAGGTACGACGCCGCTCAGTTGCAGCCGTCACCGACGATACACGTCGTGTACAATTTCATCGACTTCAATCAGTTCGACGCCACCATCGACGGTGGTCCGATGCGTGAGGAACTCGGGATTTCATCCGACGCCCACATCGTGATCATGCTCGGTGGCGTCAATCCCATCAAGGGAACCCGTGAGTTCGTTCGGGCAGCGGTGAATGTTCTCCGTGTCCGTGATGACGTGGTTTTTCTTGTCGTCGGTCCGGTACCGGACGACAGCATCAGAAACAGAATCAACGGACTGCGCGTATACAGGAATGATGTCCTCAGGATCATCGGAGACGGCAAGAAAAACAACATCCGTCTCTTGGGTGTTCGCAGGGACATCCCGCGGCTTCTCGCGGCATCGGACATTCTCTGTTTTCCGTCCACTGTTCCGCATTTCGCGCGACCGGTCATCGAGGCAAGCGCAATGGGGCTTCCCGTCATCGCTTCCGATCTGGGTGGACCACAGGAGCTCGTCCGACATCAGGAGACAGGGCTGCTCGTTCCTCCACGCAGTTCAGAAGCGCTTGCCGACGCTCTGTTCCGGTTGCTCGATGATACGGACCTTCGCCGGAGGATGGGACAGCAGGGCATCGCATTCGCACGCGAGCATTTCGATGCGCAACGCAACACGCAGGTGGTGCTCGAACGCTATGATGACCTGTTCTCATGAGATCCCGTTCCGGCAGGATACAGTTTTGTGCTTTTGGCCTTGATTACCGTATTTTATGCTTTACCATATCCACAGCAGGAGATACAATGCGCTTCGTAACATTCCTATTGGTCGGCCTGTTTGCAGTCGTTACCGTCCACGCGCAGGATGCAGAACAGAGCACCTGGATTGAGGATGATTTTTCCCAGGAAAACCTGCGCCCGGAATGGCTCCCGATCGCAGGGACGTGGTCGGTCGATGAGGGCCATGCAAGGGTCGTCGGTGGTGGAGAACGCTTTGCCATGCTGTACGACGCGTACGTCATGAATACGAAATCGTTCATTCTGGAGGCGACGATCACTGCGTTCGGTGGCGGAATGGTCTTCAATGCCGAACACAATGGCGCCCTGAAGAACTGTCACATTCTGTACATCGTCGAAGGCGGTGTCTCCCTGGGGTATATGGATTTTAACGGAGAGTATTACGAAACCCGCACCATCACCGTCCGGGATCTCACGACACCCGTCAAGGTGCAGGTCTATATTGATCAGAAGAACAACAATTTCTCTGTCGTCGCGAACGACCGAAATCTTTCGATGGAAGAGTTGCGGTTTAATTCCGGCTATGCCGGCCTGTATGCTGTCAGGAGCGGGGTGAAATTCGACAACTATCGTGTCATGGGCGAAGGCAGCATGGATACACCGTCATTCTTCATCAAGTCGAACAATCGTCAGCTCAATGACCTTTCCTATATGGCGACGAAGGAGGACGGATTGCTCATCGTCAATCCCGTCGTCGGCATTGTCCAACGCATTACGAGCGTCGGGACATTCGTCAGCGAAATCTCCGTTGAGGATGCAGCCACGCAACTGCGCGGCGTTGCTTCGGACGACGCCTATACATATGTGGTTGACGCTGCATCCAACGCATTGCGGGTGTTCGACACGGGGGATCGCATACAGAAAGTGATTTCTACCGATCTTGACGATCCGCGTGATGTCGCGGTGGACGACACGAGAATCTATGTGCTTGACAAAGCAGGGATCGCGGTATTCGACAAGCAGCTCGCATTGATTGGACGCAAGGCAGGCGGTCTGTTTCGTGATCCCAAGGGCATCGCCGTGCACGGCGGAAAGATCAGCGTCGCGGATTTCGGTAACGGACAGGTGCAGGTACTGAGCGCCTCGGATTTTTCGGTCGAGCTTGTGATCAAGGATCAGCTCATGAATCCCTGGGGTGTATGTTTTGATCCTGCAAACGGCGATATTTTCGTCGCGGATCCGGGTGCAGTCGCCGTGTTTCACTATGACAATGGCGGTGGCTTCATCGAGCGCATCGATCCGATCACCATCCGCGGATTCATCTCCCCCCGTGCAGTGCTGGTGCGTGAAAACATGGTCTATGTCGGCGACTTCGATCGCATTCTCGGGTTCAAGAAGGGTGTGCTGACCATCCGCCCGAGCCTGCGCATCCACTGAGATGACTGCGTCCGGCGGCACGAGCCTGACGCTGGCCTACGGCTCCGGCACACAGCAGGCCGACATCCCCGCATCCTGGAATGTTACACCCCTTCGGGCCGTCCCTTTTCCTTCGGGCCGGCCCGAAGAGTATCGGGTGGAGCAGGCATTGCGGAATCCCATCGACGCACCGCTCCTGGAGCAGTGGGGAAAATCCACAGACCACATTCTCATTCTCGTATCGGACAAGACGCGCCGCTGCCGCACGGACGTGTTCCTGCCGCTTCTCCTCTCCCGGCTCGAACAGCGTGGCATACCCGATGAACACATCCGTCTGCTCTTTGCCAATGGGACACATCCCGCGCAGACAGAGGAGGAGATGCGTTCGATTCTGGGTGATGCCGTCTTCGACCGATACGCCGTATTCCAACATGATGCGCGTGATGAAGCTGCATGTGTGCATGTCGGGACCACACAAGCGGGTACGGACATCCGCATCAACCGTCTTGTCTTGGAGGCGGACCGTGTCATCGCGACGGGAACCGTCGTGCATCATTACTTCGCCGGTTTCGGTGGAGGGGTGAAACTCTTCATGCCGGGCATCGCCTCCTACGCCACTGCGGTACAGAATCATCGCCGCACCATCACAGAGGACGGTCGCTTCCATCCCCTGTGTGGGGATGGCCGTCTCGAGGGGAATCCGGTTATCACCGATATCATGGATGCCCGGCGCTTCATGTCGCCGACCTGGTATTTCGCCGCAATCCTTGACGAAGCGGGTCGCATCGCCGACTGCGTCTGCGGCGATCCCGTCCGAGCGCACGAGGCGGCCTGCGCAATCGTGGATTTCCATTATCGTGTGCCTGTTCCCGCTCCTGCGGATCTGACCATCGTCAGTACTGGAGGCTATCCGAAGGACATCAATTTCATCCAGGCGCATAAATCCCTCCATCATGCGGCGTATACCACCCGGCGCGACGGCGCCATCGTGTTCCTGGCCGAATGCCGCGAGGGGATCGGGAACGAGGACTTCCTCCGCTGGTTCGAATATGCGAACGATGATGAATTTCGTGCGGCACTGCTCGAACAGTACGGAATGAATGCGCATACGGCGCTGGCGACGAAGGAGAAGGCCGCACGGCATCGTATCATCATGGTATCCGACCTTTCGGAGCAGACGGTCCGGAAGTTGGGGATGCGCCCGGCCGCGGACCTCCGGAGCGCGCTTGCGATCGCCGGGGAGCACCTGCCGGAACGACCCGCAGTGGTCTTGCTGGAAAACGGTTCCCTTGTCGTTCCGCGCCCGGAGAAGGCGGAGAAATGATTCTCCCGCACGAACTTCTGCTTCCCCATATACTGCTTACCACGGCGTGGGTGGTCTGGTGTATCCGGCAGATCCGCGATCATCTCGCAGAGCGAACCTCAGAGTTTTCAGGATTCACGACCGCAGGTATTCTGAACCATATACGGCATCCGTACTACACCGCGGGCGTCATCCTGCTGTTGTTCTGGGGGGATATCACCGCCACCAACCTTATTCTCAAGATCGTGGGAATTACCTATTTCATCGTCGGTGCGTTTCTTGAGGAACGCAAACTGCTTCGAGAATTCGGGGATGCATACCGCGCGTATCAGCGTCGAGTCCCGATGTTCTCTCCACGCATAAAACGAAGAAGCCCTCACCATGGATAGTGAGGGCTTCAACGTGTCTGTCCCGGCGGAGATGCTTACCGGATGACAGACAGGTTGGTTGATGCTGTGGCATCACCCGTGGAAACAATGAGACGATACATGCCGGGAGCGAGCGAAGCGGTCGGAATGACTGCATCGTACTCGCCGGGGATCAGCATGCTGCGTTCTGCGGAGTACACCACGCGTCCGCTCAGGTCGTAGAGGCGCAACTGCACTGTCGCGTCGTTCTGCACAGAGAAGCGCAGAGTGGACTGATCACGTGCCGGATTGGGATACACCTGCAGCGCGCGCACCGGAAGCGGTGCATCCATACGCGAAACGGAGGTCACGGAATTCAGGTTCAGGACCGTACCATCGGGCAGTGCGGCGAAGAGACCAAAGGCCTCACCGTTCTGGTTGTCCATCGGCGAGAGGAAGCCGGATGCGAACACCACGGCCGCGCCGCCTCCGAGACCGGAAAGGTC
>JAFGKR010000035.1 GCA_016928515.1 Bacteroidota bacterium
CAGGTGGCTGCCCTCGCTGCGTTATAGCCGTCACGAGTCGATCGAGGACTGGGGGATGGACCGCCGGCCGATCGTCCTCGTGACGAAATCGATCATGATCACATGGCTGTTCAACATCATCATCGAGTGGTACGAATGAGCGAGGAATACATGAACTACGAACACGCTACGACCGAGCAGCTCGTCCGGGAGATCACCGGGCGGGCTGTGACGCAGCTTCCGCGTCTGCGGGACATCGCACGGAATCCCGATGTTCTGCTGAATGTGGGCGGGATCGGGAAGACCACGGCACGGCGCATCGAGGCCGCCATTGAGCTTGGACGCCGCTACGCATCGGAACCGGACGGGACGCGACCCCAGGTCAGCACCCCGGAGGACGTAGCCGGGATATACGGTCCGCGTCTTCGGGATCTCGACCACGAACGCTTCTACGTCGTCTGCCTCGACAATGCGGGAAACGTCATCGGGGAGACACTTGTATCAAAAGGCATCGCGAACGCGTCGCTCGTGCATCCCCGTGAGGTCTTCCGTGACGCCATCCGAAGGGGAGCGTCGGCAGTCATCCTCGTGCACAACCATCCGTCCGGCAGGCGGGAAGCGTCACGGGAAGACCACGTGATCACCCGTCAGCTCGTGGACGCCGGGAAGACCATCGACATCCCTGTGAGCGACCACGTCATCATCACCGGGGCGTCGTATGTCAGTTTCGCGGAGAACGGGTGGTTGGAGGGTTGAATGAAGACACGCTTGTCATTATCTTCAAAATACTAACGGAGAATTTCATTAAGGTCGACGGAATACGTTATGTCTCCGTAGAAGCTCTTCGGGACTTCTTCAATAATTCCGAAGACACAAACAAGGAACAGGAGGACGAAGAATGAGAGCATTCATTATTGCCTTATCAGTCATAGCCCTTATAGGCTGTTCAAATCAAAAAAAGGTAGAGACAGAAGAGACGGGACAGGCGGAGACAGAAAAAAGCGTCAAACTGCCTGGACTGGCTCCGGCCGATATTTATTTGTCCTTGGAAGAGAGAGGCTTTCTTACCGACAAACAGATAGGAGGAGAGTACGGGAATCTATGGACTTGCAAGAGTTCATCCGGAGGAATCGACTACACCGTCGAGATTGCCTCAAGCGGAGCCTCAGACGTAGAGACTGTCCGAGCTACTGCTATGGTCAACAGAGGAGGTCCTCGAGAAGCATTGCCTTTCATCCAGTTTGTTTCGTCCGCACCCATAGAGGGGGTGAACCGGGAAGCAGTTCAAACCTGGATTGCGGAGAACTTCGATAAAGACAAGGTGAGCTTTGAAAGCGGAGAGGTACGATACACGATTTACGCTCCGTCTCAAATGGTGAGAATGCTTCGGATCGAGAATAGCTCGGTCCAAGAATAGGAGTCCCGTCGAGAAACCCTCGGAATAAACAACAAACAAACAAGTAAGTACAAGGAGGACGAGGAATGAGGACCTTACTGATTTCATTGACGCTTGTGGCTCTTGTAGCTTGTTCCGGCAAGAAGCACCAACAAGAGAACGCGGGGCAAGAGAAAGCCCTTCCCGAAGGCGCACAAGTGGTGGGTCTCTGGACCGATCCGACACCGGTCGAACCAGGACAGATTATGATTTACACGGGGAAGGACGGCAAGAGCGTAGCACGAACAATACTTGCGGGGAATAACGGCTTTTATGAGTTCGAAGTCCGGGAGAATAATGAAGGCGCTGAACGGCGCTTTGATTATGTCGAGGAAATGCACGGAGAATATTTCGTGATAGATTCGGAGGGGTATCTTGAATTCCGGAACGCGGAAGGGAAGGAATTCGCAACGGGGGTTCCCCTTGAATACTCTCCCGGTAAGTGAAGTTGCAGGCTCTATGTCCATTAACTCTACATTACGGACATAGAAAAAGGCCCACCGAGATACACAAAAGGAAGGATATATGTCAGATGAAAACGACCTCATACTTGCTCGCCCTTCCCCTGTTTCTGCTTCTCGGAATCTCTATGAACGCTCAGGAGCTTACCGTAGAGCGGAATGAGGAGGGGGGGTATTCGGGTAGGATTTTCAAGAGGATCAAAACGGACGTACACAAGTTCTTTGTGAATAAACGGACTGTCGAATATGCGTCACTATCGTTTGAGACCGGGTTGAACGTCTACAATGGGAAGGAGGACGTAATGCTTCGTTTCAAGGAAACGAAGATAGAAGAAGGGAAGGACCAGATTGGTCTTACTTACTTCGCACCTCACACCGAGTATTATGGAGGAAGTACTGGGAATGAGATTATAGCCGAAGGTACGGCCGTCGTCGCCTTTGTCTGGGCCTTCGAGGGCCCATTTGTAGTAGCCCTTGAGTTTCGGGCGGAGAGATACAGCGAGGCGGAGGCTGGAGTACGCAAACTGGAGGAGATCACACGAGATGAGGTCGGACTTCTTGAGGACCTATTCTCAAAGGGAATGGATTGGTTCTACAATCAAGTAAGCCCGGGAAATAAGACAAAAACACGATAACAGCCGACGAACGACCAGGGGAACGACACTGTAATAGGGACAGCACACGCAATTGCCCACACCGCCTGATCTTATCGCGCATCTTGCGCGTGGTCACCACTGCGTTTGACAAGCCTCCATCCCCCTCAACCGAGGGGGTTCTTTTTAGAACAGCACCCGTCCCGTCCCGCAGTGCATACATAGGGTGACTTTATTGCGGACCGATGGCAGGTCTGCAACCATACCACCGCGGGTCCCTTTCCGAAAAAGACCGTGATTTCGAGCGTCAGCGCTTCGAGCACTACGTCGCCATGCGTGCGACGCACCTCGACCGCCGTGTCCTCGAAGCGTGGGAACTGTACCACAACGACCGGGACGGCACGCAGACGCAGTACACCCGAGAGCAGATCGAGATGCTTCAGCAGGTCGGCGCTCCGCAGGTGTCGATGAACTACATCTACCCGATCATGTCGACCGCGAAGGCCGTCCTGACGAACGATCGCCCGACGGGACGGAAGTTGCATACATCGGGAAAGTCCACACCCGTCACACACGGCGTCTCCGTGAAATTGAAGACGGTCGTACCGGCAGGAAAGCAGCCGCTGCGATTGCCGATGGTCTCACAGACGTACCGGACGAGGAAACGATCATACATGGGAATCGTGACGCCCGAGGAATCGAAGGTCACACAGCGATGAAAGCAGACGGCGATGAAAGCAGGTGGTTTTCCCGCGTTCGTACCGTTTCCCGCAGCAGGGTGGAATCGTCCCTCCGTTTTTCGTATCTTCGCAGGAAATAACGAGTGTCTACTGAAGTGTCTACCGGATTTGATGGATCCCGTCAGAGGTGACCTTCGTAAGTACTTGAGAATCAGTCTTTTGAGAGCGGTTTCTTCGGGTCAAAACTTGTGCTCGAAAACCGTTGTGCCCTTCACGGGTACCCTGGGTTCGAATCCCAGTCTCTCCGCGACCCTACCGACAGGCCCCGTCCTAACCCGACCGGGCCTGTTTTTGTTGGACGTACCGAAACCACCTTCCTCTACAGCACAGCCGTTCCTGCTTCTCTCCTGTGACTTTCTTGCGACGGGGAAATCGGATCCCGGCGCTGTCGTGTTCAGGTGTCTACTGCATGCATGCCGGGTGCATTCTTGACATTCGTGTCCTTATTTGCTATCGTTCGGCGTGAATCGGTGACGCACACTCGTGCGTAGCAAGATCCAAAGAGAGACCTCGTTGCGTTTTCGCAGTGACATCCGGCGAGGGTCACGACAGCGCATTCAAGAATAGTGTGTCATCACATTGAGCAACAGTCGCATGCTGCAGGACGACCTCCCTTACAAAATCCTGGACGTGGACGCGATTACGCAGCTGTGGTCGAAGACCTATAGCACGGCCGGCAAACCGGACTGGTCGCATATCCTCCCGTACTACGACGAGAATATCATTTTCCGGGACTCGGTTCAGGAAATCCGGGGCATGGACGATTTCAGGGCGATGACAGAACGTCTGACCGCGCGTTCCAAGGATCTGACGATGAAGGTGGTCAGGGGAGTCATGCAGGACAACGTCATCTTCATCGAATGGGAGATGACCATCAGCTATAAAACGTATCCCGGCTCGGTGCTCTATGGATGCAGCCGACTGACACTCAATGAACACGGGAAAATCGCGGAGCAGAGGGATTACTACGATCTGTGGGGTGATATCTTCGACAATATTCCACGATTTGGCAGAGCATACAGGAAGTTCATGCATAAAAAATTTGGTTGATGCGGACCGATGAGTGCCAGGAAAGTATTTCAATACTACCGCGCGTATCAGTGGGCAGACATCTTCGCCATGATACGGAACAGTCGCCTGGCCCCGAAGGTGTGCACCGACCGTTTCGACGGGAAGCTCGTCGTAATAACAGGGGCGACCTCGGGCATCGGGTATTGCACCGCACGGAAGTACGCGGCCCAGGGAGCGAACCTGCTGTGTATAAACCGGAACAGAGAAAAATCCGAAACACTGCGCAGAGAAGTGGAAGATGAGTTTTCGGTGCAGTGCGACTGCCTTCTCGCCGATCTGAGCTCGCTGCAGGATATTCATCGCGTGGCGCGTGAACTGGCTTCGCTGCGGACTCCCATCGATGTCCTGATTCACAACGCCGGGGTGTACCTGACGGAAAGAGAACGCACTCCTGACGGACTCGACAAGGTCCTCGTTGTCCATCACCTCTCCTCCTTCATCATCAACCATGTGTTGATGGAGAAGCTGAAGGCACAGGACAAAAGCAGGATCATCCTGGTGAGTTCGGAAGGTCATCGGTTTGCCGCGTGGGGACTGAGGCTGGACGATGTGAACTGGGAGAAGCGCCGGTATACAGGATTGAGAAGTTACGGCGCCGCCAAGACGTCCCAGCTGCTGTCGATGCTCGTGTTCGCCGAACGTTTCCGTGATTCGGGTGTCACCATCAACGCGGTCCACCCCGGTGCAGTGAAAACCGAAACCGGTCAGGAAAACGGTCCGCTCTACCGCTGGTGGAAGAAGACGTTTTATGATCCGATACTGAAAACCCCGGACATATCGGCGGAGACGCTGTATTACTGCGGCGCCTCCAGAGAACTGGATGGGGTCACCGGCAGGTTTTTCAATCTCACCACGGAGGAGAAACCCGCACCACCTGCGCGCGATTATGACCTCGCGGTCGCATTATGGAATACGAGCCTCGAGCTGACCGGTCTGAATACTGCCGTCTCCGAACAACGTCGTTCCAACAGCATTCCAATGGCCTCATGAAAGCAAGGTCTCCGGAAGCCGGCTCATACGATACCATTGTCGTCGGTGGTGGTATCGCCGGCCTGACGTCCGCGGCCTACCTCTCCCGTGCGGGGCGGAAGGTGCTGCTCGTCGAGAAGAACAAGGAGTGCGGCGGCCTGGTCAATACGTTCACACATAATGGCTTCCGCTTCGACGCCGGGGTCCGCGCTCTTGAAGATGCGGGTATCATTTTTCCGATGCTGCAGGACCTGGGAATACCGTTGGAGGTTGTCAAAAGTCCTGTATCCATCGGCCTCGAGAAGGAAATCCTGCATGTCACGGATCGTGAGAGTCTGCACGATTATCGTGACATGCTCGCGAGAGCCTACCCGGAAAGCACGCAGGAGATCGACGCGGTTATCGCGGTTATCCGGAAGATCATGAAGTACATGGATGTCCTGTACGGTGTGGAAAATCCGGTGTTCAAAGATGTGAAGCGGGACCGGGAGTTCGTCATGAAGCAGCTTCTGCCCTGGCTGCCGAAATTCCTCTTCACCGTGAGAAAGATAAACCGGCTCAGCAAACCTGTTGAGGACTCCCTGCAGAAAATCATACAGAATCGTTCGCTGCGGGATATCATCTCGCAGCATTTTTTCAGGGGTACGCCCACATTTTTTGCGCTCAGCTATTTTTCGCTGTACCTGGATTATTTCTACCCCAAAGGCGGGGTGGGGCAGCTGGCGCATGTGCTCGCAGAAAAAATACGTGCGGAAGGGGGAGAGATCAGGACTGAGAGAACGGTGACGGATGTCTTTGCAGAGGATCGTCGAATCCAGGATGATCACGGGTCCACTTCTGCCTACGACACGCTGATATGGGCGGCAGATCTGAAAACCCTGTATCAGCGAATCCATACCGGCGGACTCTCGCGCAGGGAACAGGATAGAATGACCCGTGTGAAGAATTCCATGCTCAAGGGAAGAGGCAGCGAATCTGTTTTCAGCCTCTTCCTCGAGGTGGATGCACCTCTGGAGATCTTCCGCGAGATAGCCCACGGACATTTTTTCTATACCCCATCGAAGCGGGGACTGCGCGAGACACATCACGAGCATCTCCAGCAGCTGCTCAGAACCTGGGAGAAGGCAGACAGAGAGCAGGTCTTTTCCTGGCTTGACGCTTTCACGGAATACAACACCTACGAAATTTCCATTCCCGGACTGCGCTACCCAGACATGACCCCTCCGGGAAAAACCGGTCTCGTCGTCAGCCTCCTCGCAGAATACGACCTGTTCGCCAGGGTCCGGCAGGCGGGCTGGCTCGAAGAATTTACCGCCGGGCTCGAAGGCCGGATCGTCCGGGTTTTGTCGAACTCGATATTCCCGATGCTGAAGGACGCGATTATCGAGCAGTTTTCGTTTTCCCCGCTCAGTATTGAGAATCGTATCGGCAGTTCAGAGGGTGCCATCGTCGGATGGTCCTTCGCCGAGCCGGTGCCGGTTATCAATAAGATCCAGCATGCCGGACGCGCGGTATTGACGCACATCCCAGGTGTTTTTCAGGCCGGGCAATGGGCGTACAGTCCGGGCGGCGTGCCGATGTCCATTTTGACCGGGAAACTGGCAGCGGACCGTGTGCTGCGGAAGAAGTGACAGGACGATCGGCAGTGAATTGATCCCGCGGAGACAGAGTCGGCATCCGGAAACAGGTGAACATCGTTTTTATGATATTGCATTGAATACAGGACACCATCATCGAAACAATGGAGGAAACGTGAGCAAAAATCTGATACGCTGGCAGATCTTTTCCGGCACTCTCATCGCCATGATTCTGTTCGCCGCGGCTGCGTGTGACAACGGAACGGATCCCGCCCCGGCGGCCCCCGGGTCTATCGTCGGTGTGTGGGAGATGACGACCATTGTCATGTATGACACACCCGTCGGTGAGTTGACAATACCTGCAGCGCAATTTCTGCAGATGTCGGGAACCGGGGCCGCAAAATCGGTTCTGGAATTCAGGGAGGACGGCAGCGCCTCCGTCGTCACGACATATGCCGACAGCAGTCAGGATACGATTCAAGGAACCTGGAGCGCGGATGGGAATAATCTGACCGTCGCAGGAGCCGGAATCGACGATATCGTCCAGTCCAAGGTGGACGGAAACACCCTGACCCTGACAAGGACCATGGCCATCAATTTTGTGCCGGACGGCCCGAAAGAAGACATCGTGGTTGATATGAAATATACCAGGATCGAATAAATGATCGTCGTTGTCACTGCGGTCAGCATGCTGCTCCTGCTGTTCTCGACGCCTGTCTCCGCGCAGACCGGAGTCCGCTTCGGATTCAAGGGCGGGTACAGCATGTCTCTCCAGTATGGGATCACTCCTGTCGATAATGAGTATACCGTGAGCACATCCTCACGGCATGCTGCAGCAGGAGGTTTCATGATGCAGTATCCGATCACGGAATCCTTCGCTATTCAGCAGGAATTCCTGTACGTCATGAAGGGATCCCGGCATGATATCGGCATTCCCGCGAAATCGGTGAAGACCTTTACTCTCTACGATATCAACTACTTCGAACTCCCTCTGGTATTCCGCTACATTTTTCTTCACCTCGGCGATTTCAGGGTGTACGGCACCTGCGGCTATGCGCTGTCGATTCTGCTTAACGGCAGGGTGCTACTCGACGGCACCGTGGAGGAAGAAGGAGCTCTGGTTTCGTTCAAATATGCCGACCGCATACGCGGTCTTGACGATTTCGATTACAGCTTTGTATACGGCCTGGGCATGGAAATTCCCTTCGTCGGGAAGGATTGGTTTCTCGAATACCGGTTCACCATCGGCTGGAACACGCTGCAGATGCCGACATTTCCCGACGAACCAACCGCACCGCTGCGCAACCAGAACTACGTTTTCGCGCTGGGTATGTATCTGTAACAGCATGAAGCCGCAGTCATCTCTACCTGTTGCGTAAGGAGGTACTGCAATGTGCCGATGCTCCGGAGGTTGTTGCGGCTGATGCTCGTCTGGCAGGAATCGCAGTTGCTCCATGCGTCCCACGGGCATTCGTCGCCGCCGAGATGAATCCATGGGGAGGAGAACAGCTCCGTCACTTCGTCCAGCACGCGCTCGATAACTGCGTAGGTGGATTCGCGTCCAGCGCACAGGAGGGTGCGGTGCATCCCCCATTCCGCAGGGACCGGAAGGCTGTCTCCAGCGCATCCCAACCAAGGATACGAGGCGAGCGCGGCGGTCGTGTGACCCGGCATGTCGAGTTCAGGCACGATGACAACGTGCCGCTATCGAAGTGCTGCATATCTGTTCGAAAGAACAGTTCTGTTGTCGACACACGAAGGGAGGTGGAATTCCCCACCTTTATGTGGAAGAATCAACGAAGACAGGCCTCGCCGCCAACACGCACCGTCCTGCCCTCCATTGTTCCACCTGTTCGGAGATGAAGAACATAGGTGCCGCGGGGGAGTCCATGTGCGTCGAGACGGAATATATGCGTTCCGGCTTCCAGTGTAGTTTGATCTGTAACGGCGCGGACGCACCGTCCGAGAATATCGTAGAGGCGCAGACTGACGTGCCCGGTACGTGGCAGCGTCACCGCAACAGAGGCATCACCCTGCACCGGCTGCGGCCAGGGTGCGTGCAGTATCGGACCTTCCGCAGCAGCAGGGGACAAGTGTACGGATGTGCTCCGAAATGGACGGAACCATAAGCCATCCGTACGCGCGCTCCACAGTCGTCCCCCCGCAGCAAGGATCGCATGTACCTGCCCGCCGTTCTCTTCCAACTTTGTCCATGATGTCCCTGCATCAGCGCTCTCCGCCATGGCGAAATAATCGGGTGTGATCCATATACATGTCAGCAGTCGATCGTCGTTCACGGTCATTGCAGATACATAGCGATCCGGTACGCCGGGTATCCGGTTTTTCTCAAAGGTGGGGGCGTCGCCATCCCAGCGGTAGAGCCCGAGATTCGTTCCCGCGAAGAGGAACCCGCGGTGTGCGATCAGGCTTTTCGTATCGATCTGGAACCCGGCTTCATTCCAGGGCAGCCAGGTCCATGATGCGTCACCGCTTCCGCGGATGAAACAGAAGCCGGCGATGGATGCGCAGAGCCGGTCTCCGTACGTGACGATCGAAGTGCCGAGTGACCACGTCAGTCCCTCGTTGAACGGCTGCCAGGCAGTACCCGGCGCAAGCGCGCGACGCTGTACACCCGATCCGTCTGTTGCTGCATACAGCGTGTCGGTCCGAATCGTCATTCCGCTTACCTGGCGTTCCGATCCCGTGAGACCTTCATTGAAGCTCTGCCAGCTGGCGCCAGAATCGCTGCTGACATATACCCCGTTCCGGAGCGTTCCTGCATACACATGTGATCCGTAGGATACGAAACAGGAGATTACCGGAGCGCCTTCGGAATGCGGGAGATTCTCCGCCCGGTACCAGCGTTCGCCTCCGTCGATACTGCGATAGATCGTCGTGTCTCCCCCTGCGAACAGTATTCCTTCATGGTCATGGAGAGTATTGATCGTGGTGGCGCGATCGATCTCCGGCACCGGTGTCCAGAGCTGCGCGAAAAGAAGCTGTGGCGGTACGCACAGCAGGAGTGCAATGGGCAGATAAAGGCGAATCATCAAATCCCTTTCCGGACAGAAACGAGGAATAGTTGCCGGAATATCGATTTCATTTCGGTGACTTCCAAGAGAAACTCACCATACTCGTACCCGCTTTCTTCCTGCCACTGCTGTTTTGCTTTTGGCGGTAACGTTCACCGCTTCCAAGCAGGTTGGTCTGAACACCAGCTGAGTTCACAGTCAATCGATGTGAAATGAAGCGTGTTCCGTCTGGCCGACGGTCCTGTAGACAGGCACACTGTAATGGACGTTCCGCGCGAGAAAGAGCTCTCTTTCTCCAAGCACGTATCGCCCGGATCTCGTAAGGCACCCTCCGGTCCGTGTCCGCCCCCATACCACCAAGGCCGTGTGGGAAGTCCCTGTAACCAATCAATGCAGGAAACGGTCATTCCACATTGATCCTGAAGCGCTTCGCGTATGCGTGCGTTACGATCCCGGTCTCCGAAATCCCATCATGACGGAAACGGCTTCATGCGAAAGACCACCATCATCATTTGCCTGCTCGCTGCCGCGCTCACCGGCAGTAGCGGAGCGCAACACATTACACTGCAACCCCAGGCCGGACAGATGGCCTGTGCGGTCCGTGTCCCGGGATTCGAGCGGCAGTCGTTCATCCTCGGCCTCCCCGAGACGATCGGCTCCTCGGAGGGGATGATTCTGAATTTCCCCGAGGTGAGCATCGAGTGGGAAGGATCTGGGGCGGGGAGCACGCAACGCAGCCGCTTCTATTTCGCGAACGGATCACTGCAGGATTTCATCACACGGTATGAGGAGGAAGTGAAGGTAGCGGAATCCCCTCGGGTCGCGATGTGCTGGGGCGGTCCGTGGGCCCTGGCCGACACCGCTGCATGGCCGGAGGTGCTGGGGCGCCTGGATATCCTGAAAATCTATATCGGGGATATCAACGAACGCGTCGATCCGGAAACGGCGCGGACGTTGCTGACCGCGCTGCACAGTCATGACGTGAAGATCGCGATCGAGCTGGGCGGACTGCTGGACTGGCACGCGGACGAGGGTGAACGCTCCGCGGAGACGTCGTTCCAGCAGGAATGGGCGAGCGTGCAGCCGCTGATCCGCTTCATCCGGCAGATCGATTCGTCACGCAGCATCGACATGCTCGACATGGACGGCCCCATCCGCCGCATGCTGCTTCCGAACAATGTTCCCGCGACCCACCACACGCTCGAATCCGCCGTTGACGAGCTCTCACAGGTCGTGCAGCTGTGGCGGGATTCCATCCCCGGCATCGAAATCAACCTCCTGACGAATTTCCCGAATTGGGCATGGGGAAACACCCCCGCATACTTTGCGATCGCGGGAAATGCGAACGGCTACGGGCGGTACGAGGACGTGCTCGACGCCATCGAGCAGGAGGGAAGGGAGAGCGGTCTGTTCTTCGACGCGCTGACGGTGGATAACCCGTACGACTATGCGACCGGTATCGCACAGACGAATCATCCGTCGGTCATCGCCGGAGTGGACTGGATGCAGCGCCTTGCGGAACTCGACGCGCGCGCAGCTGGAATGGGATGGAAGGTCAACATGATTTTCAACACCAACGGCGCCCGCACCGCGGAGCAGTATTCGCGGCAGACGCTGCAACTTATCGATCTGTATCACGACCGGGTCGGAAGGCCGGACGGCTACTGGATACAGTCCTGGTACCAGCTGCCGGATGCCTGGCTGCCGGAAACCGGAGCGTACACGATGACGCATATCACACGCGAGGCGATGCGCAGCATCGAACCGGCCGCTCCCGACACCGCTCGCGCGCTGCTGGAGCCGGATGACGGTCGCGTGTATCACGGCGTCCAGACGATGACGTTTGTTCCGGCACCGGATCCCCTGGCCGGATACCTCTCTGTGCTCGACGAGCGCACACAACCCGCGGTTCGCGGGATGTTCTTCAGCGTCCCCGGAACACGAGGACCAGATCTCGCCCTGCGGCAACTGGGGGAGTTTTTCCGCCAGGCCGATTCCGTCGGTTTCATCCCCGAGCTGAGTCTCTTTCTCGTCAGCGATGTCGCCACCGACAGCATCATCGCCGTGTCCGTTCAGTACGATGTTATCATCGACAGCATCATCACGCTGGCGAGGGAGTACGGTAGGGCGATGTTTCTGCGCATTGGCGGGGAATTCAACGGCGCGGGAGCGGACTGGAACGGCGGCGGCTACCATCCGCACCTGTACGTGACGATGTTCCGGAAGATCACCGACATGTTCGCCGCACGCGGTTTCCGCGATTCCATCGCGACCATCTGGTGCTACATGCCCGCGGCCGCGAACGATTTCGATTCCGTCGATGTCCGTGGTGCGCTCTGGTATCCCGGCGACGAGTACGTGGACTGGTTCGGCCTCGATGTTTTCGACGAGGCCAATTTTGACCAGAGCCTTCCCGACTACGATCGTCGTGGGATCACGACCAAGGGGAAATCCGAACGCTTCCTCGCCATGGCGCGGCTGAAAGGGAAGCCGGTGTACATGAGCGAGACCTCCGCCATACGGCGCGGACTGACAGCGGGCGAGACGGACAGCAGGGCGGACTGGGACGCATGGTTCGCGAAGTTCTGGGAGTTCATCGGCGCGCACCCGGAAATCAAGGGCTTCAGTTACATCGACGCGAACTGGCCCGAGCATGCGTATCCGGGGTGGGGGGATGCGAGGATCGAGAACAGTCCGTTCATCAGTGCGAAGTATCTCGAGGAAATGCGGAAGCCGCGGTACATTCATCTCCCGTGGACACCGGCCACCGGGGTGCGGAACCCGCTCCCGGTCACCACTGACGTGATACTGCATCAGAATTATCCGAATCCATTCAATGCGTCAACCGTCATTGCTCTGACCCTCGCCCGGACGGCGCAGGCGAGGGTCGAAATCCTCGACATGCTCGGACGGCCTGTTCGTGTGCTCGCGGACGAAGTGCTTTCGGCCGGGACATTCCATTTGCCTTGGGACGGACGACACGCCGCCGGGCATGTTCTCCCCTCCGGCATCTATTTCGCCCGAGTACGTACCGGACAGGGAACACGGATCCGGACGATGATCATGCTGCCGTAGCGATGTCGTTCCTGCCTCAGGTCCCTGTCCGGTCCCTGCTCACAGCTGCGCCCGGTGCATCAGGGCATAGCGCAGAAGGGCGTTGTTTCCTCGCACTCCCGGTTTGTGGCAGATCTTGGTGCGATGGTTGTCTACCGTGCGAACGCTGATCCCCATGGATTCCGCGATTTCCGTCGCTGTCCATGGCCTCGTTGAACATCTCTTCGTCATCGTGCGTGATCAGGATGATGATTGCAACGGGGAGATACTCGCGATGCATGTGCCGCGCAGTATCCAATCCGTTCATCTCACGGCACTGCTTCTGGCGTCCTGCAGTGCGTCGCACGAAATCCGTGACGACGAGTTGACCAAGGATCCCTCATTCGGTTTCGAATCGCTCCGTGGTCACGGATTGTTCGTCGCCGGCATTTCCGCCACGCAGCGGGATTTCCCATCGGAATCCCGTGCATCGTTCGGGAACATGATCTCGAACATGCTGATTGAAGATCTCGGCGGTGCGCATGCGATCAACATCATTCCGACCTCACGGCTCGTCGCCGGTCTCGGACTCGACGTGTACGACAGCCTCCTGAGCGCCGCGGATCGCGAGGGAATGCTGTTTCCCGAATCCATCCGTCGCGTGGAGCAGGTGATCCCGGGTATCCGGTACATACTCCTGCTGCATGTGAAAAATGAAAACGTTTTCGATTATCGGTATGAACAGGGCGTCATCCATACAGACGACGGGCACCGGCTTGCGACCGAATATGAGAAGTAGTACTACATGACGATTGATTTTCAGCTCTATGACGTCCGCCTGCCGAAAATGGTGATGAACAATGTGCTCTTCAACAGGATGAACCGCAGGGAAACGCGTACGACACGTACAGGTTGTCTCGAATCCTGTTTCGACACGGTGATCGACAATCTGTTTTTCGGCACCCCGGCTGAGATCAGCAGGGAGGAAGTGATCGACGGCATGGTCGCACATGCGGTCCGACGTCCAATGGGGCAACACGGCCGAACGGCTTCGTGAGGCACTCGGCGGTCTCGAGCTTCTTCCCGAGCGCTCGCCGACGCTGGCGGGTATGCTCTCGGCAGTGCTGCCCGGTGCGGGATATGTGTACGCCGGGTGTCCTTCGACCGGCATCGCAGCACTGCTGATCAACGGATTGCTGGCCTGGGCGGTTTCCGACGCCATCGGTGAGCAGCAGTACGGACTCGCCGCCACCGCCGCTTTCCTGGGACTGGGATGGTATACCGGCAACATCATCGGTTCGGCCAATGCCGCTCGGGCGGAGAACGACATGGCACACCGAACATGCATCAATCGCATGCTCGACACGGAACATTTGCAGGAGTATCGGAAATAAGGGCGCACGAGGAGGCTGTGGGAGGACCGGGGTGGCGGGAAACCGGACAGCACCGGCGACGGGGCATTTCCCGGCACCCGGCATGGTTTCCATGCAAAGTATTGTTACCTTGAGTAGAGAATTTATCCGAATATAGATGTCTTCCGCGAGCATGGCGCGGCCGGCAAGAAAGGACATGCATGTCTCTCCATACGGCCCATTCGTTTCACATTCCGGTACTGGGTGTCGGCTACTCGGTCGATACACCGTTGAAAGTCGCGAAATACGGTATCTCATCGGTGATGTCCATCGTCGACGATGCCCTTCTTGAACGCCTGCGTGCGCATTACCTCGGGCAGAGGGGAGAGCGATACGACCCGATCGCCGATCAGGATATGGATGCACGGGCTCGCCGTGTCACCGCGTATCTCGACATGATCGATGTCATGGTCCGGGAGCAGGTGGAGGAGATGGAACGGGATGGATTTGCACCGGACAGCGATCTGCATCGCTATTTCGAAATGCTTCCGGAGTACTCGGATCAGAAGGCATTGTATCGCATCATGTCCGCTTCAGAGGATGAGACACTGATTGCACAACTCCAGCAACAGTTACTTGCGGCGATCGTGCCGGGGTCCATCGATGTGAACATCATGACAAAAGTCGACAAGGCAAATGCTGACCGGGAAGGAAATATCCTCCCCGTCGAATACAATGACGCGCACGCGGCCCTGCGTGGATTTGCCAACAGCACGCTCGAGAGCTCCGTGGTGTTTTCCGCCGGCATGAATCCGCGACTCTACAGCTATGCCGCCACCTTCGATGCTTTTCGTCCCCGGCCGGACGGCACCTTCCCGAAGCGCATCGTGATAAAAGTATCGGATTTCCGTTCCGCGCTCATACAGGGAAAATTTCTTGCGAAGAAAGGACTTTGGGTATCGGAATACCGGATCGAGTCGGGACTCAACTGCGGCGGGCATGCCTTCGCCACGGATGGCCTTCTGCTCGGTCCCATCCTCGAGGAGTTTCGCAGCAAGCGTGCGGAACTGATCGAAACAGTCGGCGCGATCCTCGTCCCAGCACTCCATGCCCGTGGCATCGATGTGGACCTGTCCGCGCTGCCATTGCAGGTTACCGTGCAGGGGGGGGTGGGCAAGGCCGAGGAACATGAATTCCTGCGGCGGCATTACGCAGTGAACAGCGTCGGGTGGGGCAGTCCCTTCCTTCTGGTTCCCGAAGCCACCAATGTGGATGATGACACGCTCGAGAAACTCTGTCGCGCCGGCGAGGAGGATATCTATCTCAGTGAAGTCTCACCACTCGGCGTCCCCTTCAACAATCTCCGCGACAATGCGAAGGATGCGGAGAAAGCGGAGCGCGCCGCGGTCGGAAAGCCGGGGAGTCCCTGCAAGAAGAAATTCCTCTCCTTCAATACCGAATACTCGGAGAAGCCGGTGTGCACGGCCTCGACGACCTACATCAACAGGAAGCTCCGGGACCTTCGCGAGAAATATCTGCAGCCCGAGGAATTCCGTGCAGCATACGAGAGAATCGTCGACAAGGCCTGCCTCTGCGAAGGACTCATCGCATCCGCGCTGTCAAAGCATTCGCTCTCGCTCTACAAGCAAAGCATGGCTGCGGCAGTCTGTCCGGGTCCCAACCTGGCTTACTTTTCAAAGTGCGTATCGCTCCGTGAGATGGTGGACCATATTTATGGTCGCATCCATCTGATGACGGACAACTCACGTCCGAACATGTTCCTCAAGGAACTGGGCTTGTATATCGATCACTTTCAGAAGAAAATGGATGAGCATGCACGTCAGGGTTCCACGCATACCGAGGCATTTTTCTCGACATTTTACGAGAATCTTGCCGAGGGAATCGCGTACTACAGAGAACTCATTCCGCATATCGCTGAGGAAGCGGAGCATGTGCGAGAGCGGATGAAGAACGAACTCGCGGTGCTCGAAGAACGTTTGCACGCTTGCGCTGTCGTCCCTGCCTGATCCAGCTCAGCCCGGTAATGCATTGTGTTATCCTTCCTCTGCCATGTTTTCCTGGCATGCAGCACGGAAGTTGCCGGTGTTCCCCCTGCTGGTCGTCCGTCCCTGTTTGTGCCCGGATGCGTAACGTCCCACGGCGAAGCCTGTGATCTTCCATAGCGAGATGAACGATGACAGTGTTCAAATGTCAGCCTGAGTGGAAAATCCCTTTCGTATATTTTTTCGTAAGTGCGGTCTGGATCCTGTTTTCCGATGTACTGCTGTTCGAGTACCTCGAACCTGTGCTGTCGGTACAGACAGTGAGCATGCTGAAGGGGTGGTTCTTTGTCATATTAACGGCGATGCTGCTGCATCTCCTGCTTCGCCGTTACTTCCGCGCACAGCGGGAGAAACTCCGGGAACGCGAAGAGATTCTCGCGATGCTGCGGATGAGTGAGGAACGCTACCGTATGCTGTCGGAGGATCTCCCGGCAATGATCTGCGAGTTTCTTCCGGACAGTACACTTACGTATGTGAATCGTGCGTACAGTGAATACTTCGACATGAATCCCGGAGAACTCGTCGGCAGGAAATTCCTCGAATTTCTCCCGGAGGAGGCTGCCAGGCGTGTACAGAAGACGTACATGTCTCTTACTCCCGGCAGGCCGTGCTTCACTTACTCTCACACGGTCATCGTGCGCGACCGCATGGTGGATCATGAGTGGACCGATCGGGCATTTTTCGACGAGCAGGGGACACCGGTGCGTTTCCAGGCGGTGGGCTTCGACATCACCGAGCGCAGGCGGGCCGAGAATGCCCTGCGCGAAAGCGAGGAGCGATATCGTGCCCTGATCGAGCGGGCAAACGACGGTATCCTTCTGCTCCGCGACGGCATCTTCATCTCCTGTAACCAGAGTGCGGCGGCGATGCTGGGACTCGATCCGGCCGACATCATCGGCAGACGCCCGCAGGACTTCTCTCCTCAGCGACAACCGGACGGCAGCCTGTCGGCGGATCGCGCACCACAACTGATGCAGGAAAGTGTCGCCGGCGCACCGCTGGGTTTTGAATGGATCCATCTTCGCAGGGATGGAACGGAAGCCGTCATCGATGTCAGCCTGAGTCGTGTCGAAATCCGGGACGAACCAGTCCTGCTATGCTTTTGGCGTGATATCACACAGCGCAAACAGGTACAGCGGCAGATAGCTGAGAGCCGGAGGAGGTTGCGTGCGCTGGCCGAGCGGCTCGATCGTGTGCGCGAGGAGGAACGCATGCACCTCTCGCGCGAAATTCATGACGGTCTTGGCCAGTCGCTGACCGCAATCAAGATCGACCTCTCGCTTCTGAGGCGGCTATGCGAACAACAACAGCACTGCGATCAGGACCTGCATGACGCCATTACTTCCATGGAGGACATCCTGCGACAGACCATCGAACAGGTCCGACAGATCGCGTGGCATATGCGACCCGGCATGCTTGATCAACTTGGTCTTTCCGATGCGCTGCGTCAGTATGTTCGGGATATTGTCGAACGCAGTGATTTGACCCTCGTTGAGGACATTCAGGACATCCATCCTCCCCTTGATGCCCGCACGGCGCTTGCTTTGTACCGGATCGTACAGGAAGCGGCAACGAACACCATTCGGCATGCACATGCGAGAATCCTCCATGTCAGGCTGAAACAAGCGGATACGCACGTCACTCTGGAAATCCGGGACGACGGAGACGGTATTCAGCCCGGAGCGGAGAAGAGGTCCGGTGGCATCGGACTGATCAGCATGCGGGAGCGCGCAGAGCTTCTCGGAGGGTCCCTGACGTTGCAGACAGGACCGGACGGAAAGGGAACACGGGTGTGTGTTACCGTTCCCGTCTGCTGCGGTGTGAACACACGGGCGATGTTCTGACGTGCCGGAATCCATGAATCCGTCGCATCACACGTTCTGGAAGACGGTTGAGTGTTGACGTGTTTTTTTCGTATATTTCCTACTAATAACGAAACGCTTCCCTATAGTTCGCCATGTGCGTTCCGGATTCCATTCCGTTCCGTAGGCAAGCTACAATATGAAGCATGTGTTTATTCAGGCATCCCGAGCCGAGTCAGTGTCCGATTCTCCAGGGGATATTGACCGAGGAGAGATATGATCAGGGTTGCACTGGTCGACGATCACACCATTGTGCGGGAGGGATTGAAGAAGATCCTGGCGCTGGAACCGGATTTCACCGTTGTTGGTGAATCAGGTTCCGCGGAGGGAGCCCTCGAACTCATCGAAAAAGTGCTGCCAGATATCCTTCTGCTCGACATCTCGCTTCCCGGCCGCAGTGGTCTCGATATTATTCACGATCTGAAGCAATTGGCTCCCGGGATGGGGATTCTCGTTCTCACGATGCATCCGGAGCAGGTGCTGGCAGTGCGCTCTCTGAAAGCCGGGGCTTCGGGATACCTGAACAAGGATGCCGCCTCCGAAGAACTCGTCCGCGCCGTCCGACGCATCCATGCCGGAGGAAGGTACATCACCGCCTCGGTTGCGGATCACCTGCTCTTCGCCTTCCAGAATCCCTCCGGGAACGCGCATGAACAACTCTCCGATCGCGAATTCCAGGTGATGTTGCTCATCGCACGCGGAAGGAAAAATCGTATGATCGCGGATGAGCTCACTATCAGTCCCAGAACCGTCGGAACCTATCGCGCGCGCATCCTCGAGAAACTCAACCTCGAGACGACTGCGGACATCATTCGTTATGCCTTCGACAATGGATTATTGAGTGATTCCGTTTGATGGTCGGAATGCTCAAGATGTTCGATTCTGCCTGACCCACCCTGACTCCCGTACGACAAACCACTACAACACACTGCCGCATTTCCCCAGGGAAAGATCCGTCATTATTCCAGCCGGATAGCGTTATCCGATGACAGTGCCAAGATGTGCATTCCCGTAGTTTGTGGATGATCATCCTTGTTCCTGCAAAGGAACATACTGATGAGCATCGGAATCATTTTTTGAAAATCGCCCGGCATATACGGCAACGATGAAAAAACATGTTCACAGAGAGCGGGAGTTTTTGTCGCGATATCAAGGCGATCGTCATCCCGGGGAAGGGGTGTCACAGGTCGTTCATCCCACCACTGGAGAGGGACACAGTCTTCTCTTTCCATTATCACACGATCTGGTGTGCATCGCGGATACACAGGGGTATATCACGGAAGTGAACAGCATCTTCGAGGATTGCGTCGGGAGTGATCGTTACGAAATCTGTGCTCGCCCCTTCCTTGAATACGTGCACCCGGAGGATCGTCAGCTGACTCTGCGGATGTATGGGGAATTGAAAGCTGGACGTTCTGTAACGCGTTTCGTCAATCGCTTCCGCCGCCACGACGGGGAGTACGTCACGCTTCGGTGGAACGCGCAACTCGAGCCGAAGAGCGGAAGGATTATCGCCGTGGCACGGGACGACAGCACCGAACGGGGCAAGGAACGCCAGGTCCTGCGCTTCACGCGCATTCTGGAGCAGAGTCCGGAAGAAGTGTATCTCATCACACGCGACGGTACGATTACCTGGTGCAATAGTGCCGCCGCCGCAAGTCTCGGGCTCCGTCTCCCCGATCCCATTGGGATGAACCTTCTTGAGCTTGATGAGAAGAGTGACGACACATTCGTGGAGTTGTTGCACATGCTCCGTGGCGAGTGCACGGTGAGGAGAGAAATCCGTCATCTGCATCGCGACGGGAGACTCGTTCCCAAACGTCTCCGCTTTTTTTATTTGGAGGGTGATGACGATGAGGACCTCCTTGGTGTGATCGGACATTCGATCGAACAGGAACTGCACGATAAACAGGCGCTTCGGGAAAGCGAACTCCGGTTTCGCATGCTTGCGCAGAATGCACAGGATCTCATTTATCGATATCGCCTGCGTCCGGAACCGGGATTCGAGTATGTGAATCCCGCGGCGGAACGAATAACCGGATATACCCCTGTCGAACACTATGCCGACCCGCTGCTCGGGACGAAGCTCGTCCACCCCGATGATCGTTCGTTCCTCGATCAATTGCAGAATCCCGAGCGAGCGATGAACGATCCGGTGCTGCTGCGCTGGATACGGAAAGACGGTCAGATGATCTGGACGGAGCAGTACAGTCGTGTGATTCAGGACCGTACCGGCCAGGTTGTCGCCATCGAGGGGATCGCACGCGATGTGACTCGACGAATTCGCGAAGGGATAGACCTGCAGCAGTCGAATGAAGAACTGAAGCACAGCGTGGAGGAACGGACAACAGAACTCGAAGAGACGAAACGGGAACTCGCGCGCGTGAACAGCGAACTGCAGGCCTTCGCTTCGATTATTTCGCATGATCTGCACACCCCACTGCAGCTTATCTCCGGCCATATCCGTTTGGTCCAACAAGGTTTGAATGGTCAGGCGGATGCGGAGGTTACACGTTCGCTTCGCATTGCACTCTCGTCCACCGAGCGGATGCATGACTTCATTGACGAACTGCTGCGCTTTTCCCAATCCGCCCCGGGAACGCAGCCGCATCGGAGCAGGAAAAACTGATGATAATCACTATGCGTGATGCGGGCAGCGCAAAAGAACACGTGTTTACGGAATGGTCATGGAACTTCCATGAACAGGATGATATGACGTAGCAACAAAGGTTGGAAAAAAGGGCGGATGGGCGTCCACATTTCGCTGGCTCGCTCTCCTCGGTCGGCGCTCTGTACTGGCCTCCATCGCAGTCGCTCTTCTTTCCATCCCTGTCCCGCTTTCGGCCGACACATCACCGCGCGAATCACCAACACGGCCGAAGGCGGGATATTTTTTCCCGTGAGCGAAGAGGAGATCCTCGGTTTTTGGCCGCCATGGGATGCAAATAACCCCGACACGATCCTATGTGAAACAGGGAGATGCCTACGGTCAGCTTCGTCTGCGACGCAGGGGAGTGGAATGCGAATATTCCTCCGAATTCTTATCTTTCATTCTAAGCGGTTTCATTGTTGTCGCCGGTTTGAACCGGAGTTTCGCCGCACCTGCCTGAAAAGAAACGGGCGGCGAGAAATGACGACAGGAATATTGTTCACCATAGAGATTGGAGTTGACATGCAGATAGAGAACAAGGAACTCGCACAGGATCTCCTTCCACTGCGCGCCGTGAACCACGTGGAGTTGTACTGCGGGAACGCGAAGCAATCGG
>JAFGKR010000036.1 GCA_016928515.1 Bacteroidota bacterium
TCAAGGAGAATTGACGGTATGAAACAGCCAGCCATCGCCGCAATCAGCATTCTGCTTCTCCTCCTGACCGCCTGCAGCGGAGGTGAAACCGTCGTACGCGAGGATGCGGGCGCCGCGGCCGGAGGAGATCTGCCGGTGTACAACTGCTTCGTCCTGAACAGCAGTGCAGACGATTTCAGTCCCTTTCTCTCCGCGGACGGTTCCATGGTGTTCTTCACCTCTACCCGCAGCGCCGAGGAGCGCAGCATCGCGCTCTCGAGGGAATTCGGTTATGGTGAAGCGGTGTTTGTCGCGGAAAAACGTTCGGAATCCCCGGCCCTGCAACTCGATCAGACCGGTGCCTGGACCACACCGCTTGTCTATCGTCCCGAGGTGTTCGGTCGTGTCAACACGGGGACGCTCGCTTTCGATGCGGAGGGTGAGATGTATGTCAGCAGCGGTACCTATCTCGATGGAGGAGAGGGTGGTGCCGATCTGTTTCGTGTGACCGCTCTCGAAGGTGCGCTGAGTGTACCGCAGCCTGTCGAAGCGGTGAATTCTCCCTGGTGGGATTCGCATCCGACGGTGTCGCCAGACGGGAGATGGCTGGTATTCGCATCCGACCGCATTGATGCCGCCCCGAGTATCGAGCAGCGCGGTCGCCGTGATCCGCAACTCTGGATCAGCGCGCGGCAGGAGGATGGGTCCTGGGGAGCTCCTGACCCACTGCCGTCACCGGTGAATTCCGGGACCGCGGAGATGTCCCCGCATTTCAGTCCGGACGGCATTCTGTATTTTGCAACTCGCCGCTGGCCCGATGCGGGTTTTGAAATCGTCCGGAGCAGACGGCATGAGGACGGCAGCTGGAGTGAGGTGGAACGGATGACCTCCCCGATCAACAGTGCGGCAAACGACTGTTTCCCTTTCATTACTCCTGACCGCCTGCAGATTCTGCTGGCATCCGATCGCCCGGGAGGTATGGGCGGGTACGACATCTACTGCGGTGAAGTTCCGTACTGCATCAACGCCATCGCGGAAGTGCAGTTGGTCGAGCCCGTCCGTGACGGGCAGGCGCAACGCCGCCCGGGTCCGCAGATCGCCATGGAAATCATCGATATCGCGACAGGGCGTACCGTCGCGACCGGGCGCACGAGCGATGACGGGCGTTTTGCACCGGAGGTCTGTTTGCGTGCGGGCAAGACCTACGAGCTGCGTCCGGGAAACAAGCAATGTTATCAGGCCGCAGCGGCGGTGCCCTTTACGACGCCCGTGCCTGATGGAGACCATGCCAATGTCTCGCTCGCGATCGACCTGGAGCGACCGTTGCTGCCCGAATTCCAGGTTCTTACCGACACCATTCCGTTTTTTGTTACCGGGTACTGGTATCCCAACACACCGACGGAACTGGAACGTCTACATTCGCGCGTTGGTGCAAACGAACTTCCGAATGCCAATTTCATCGACCTGAAGGATTACGATTACACCTTCGCGGCAGAGCGTGTCGATCGCTGGTTCGAGCATCTGTACAGCGAGATTGAGAACATGCTCGTTCCGATGCTGGACACCTGTTACACCGGTGTGGACACGCTGCTGATTTCCGTGCTCGGGCATGTGGATTCGCGCGGTCTCGCCTGGGGACGCTTCGATGAGCAGGAAACCGTTCGCACACAAACCATGACGATCACACCGGGAACGGTCATGCAGAAGCAGGACGGCAACGAGAAGCTGTCTCATCTGCGCGCGTATTACACGATGCGGATGATCGACCGCGAGATGCGGGAACGGTCGCCCCGATTTCGCCTGCTGCGGGGACAGAATCGCATCCGTTTCATCGCGGAAGGAAAGTACATCGCCGAGGACGAAGGACCGACCAACGATCCGTATCAGCGCAAGTTCATCGTGAACATCGAAGTACGCCACGGCCACGATGAGCCGGGGAGTTGAAGCAGGTGGTTCGCGTCAGTCGTTCTCCCGGAACCGTCCATGCATGCTGCCGAAGGCACGGATGCCTTCGTCGGTGATGAGTCGGACGATGAGTGTTTCGCCGGAAGCGATGGTGTCGGGGACGGGACGGGTGGTGTCCCAGTACAGATGCCGCCCGGTTAGGGGTTCCCAGTCCAGACGGACGGGATAATCCCGCTCATTCCGGATGTTTACCGTGTATGTGACACCCGGCTGCATGTCGTTCAGTTGGATCTGTGTGCTGTCGGCGATTGCGCCGTAGAGCGGAATCAGGCGCGCGGAGAACATGGTACCGCGTTCCATCGGGAGGAAGAGACGGGCGTCCGCCGTGCTGTGTGAGATGTACGCATGCTGTACCAGCTTGCGGAATTCCGCGTGCAGCTCGACACGCATGCGATTGGATCGCGGCGCGATCTGAAGATAGTCGCCGAACAGCTTGTCGCCCGCACTGCGTTCGCCAGAGACGAACGTGACATTGTCGAAGGCGAAATCGGCGGATATTCCCTTGCCGCTTTTCCGTTCCATCTTGTAGCTGATACGGCGTGCGAATCCGTCGCTGCCGAGGGAAGCACTGTCGCGCACGTCGAGGTTCAACTCGAAGAGGGGGCCGCTGTCCTGACCATAGCCCCACTCATACTGCCACCAGAAGCCCGGCTGCTCCGGCTGCAGCGCACCCATGGGATTCCATCCCAGTGTCACCGCCTCGTTGGCGCGGTCCGTCGTCGGTCCCCATCCCGGAACGGCATAGGAATGCAGGGCGAAGACACCGCGTGCATCATTGGCGGCACCCGGCCAGGAATCTGTCGTAGGGAGGGGGTAGACCCGGATCGGTGTGTATCCGCGATACCCGCCGACGGTGTCAGGGGGATGAAAAATCAGCGAGGCATCCTGCGCAAGGCAGGGAGAGACCAAAAGGGACAAGAAGGACAGGATAATGGCGTTTCTCATGATACTCCTCTGCAGGAACGGATTTCCCCGAAATCTGGCCCGGAGAATCGAGGAACGCAAATACCCCATATCCCCAAGATGAAGAAAGTGGAACGCTCCACGATCCATCGGAACGACATTCCGACCGACACATTCCCTCATTAAATCGGATCTGAATAAAATTTAATGCGGAAAATGCTTGCATCCGGGAAAGAAAGCTCCGATATTTCGAACGTCTGCCATCAGATTCATGTTGATGCAACCTTTGAAACGGTACCATACCGTGGGCCACACTCGCTCAAACCGGTTGCAGGAACGAGGTCTTCCCGCTATTTCGGGGAGAAAAGCAGTCTCTCAACAACACTGTGCAGAAAACAGAGGAAGGATTTTCCATATGCATTGTTTCATGATACGGCTTCGATACAGTCTCGGTACGACTGCCCTTGCGGCACTTCTGCTCAGCACCATGGCGCAGGATTTGTCGGCCCAGGTCGGTCTTGATCGCGACCGGAGCGTCACCCACTTCTCCGTGATGGCCGCTGCGGGATACTCCCACACAGCTCTCGATCACCCCGATCTCCTCTCCTCGGTCGAGCACGCCGGCACCCCCCATCTGCGCGCACAGGTCGGTTACCGCCTGCATCCGTACGTCAGCGTAGGAGTCGGGATGGCCAGCCTTGGTACAACGGTCTACCGCGGCGTCGTACAGTCCGCCGATGCCTCATACGTGCAATCCGGAGAAATCCGCGCTCTCGGCGCGGAAGCCAGTCTCTTCGGCCATTATCCCATTTCCCATCTCTCCAGCTTGTACGCACGTGCCGGAGCCGCATTCCTGAATGTCAGTCAGAGCGAAAAGGCACCCGGTGTCTCACGCACGCTGCATTCCGACGGGATCTCTCCAGTAGCCGGAATCGGCGCCGAGGTTGACGTGCTGGATCATATCGGCTTCCGGATCGGGATGGACTGGTATTTCAACGTCGGCGATGCGCCAGCCCTGGGATCGGGCACCATCAGCACCGTCTACGGCGGTTTCCTGTTGCGTTTTGTGAATTTCTGAGTCACGAATTTTACAGCACCGGTGTTGACACAACGCAATACGGTGCCCCATATGAAAGAATGACTGTCCCGGACGAATGGGGAATCGTCCGGGATATTTTTCTGTTCTCAACACATCACCATACACGTGATTCGATCATGGCCGCGGACGTGAAGCGCGGCTCCGTCATTGTTTCTATATTCAGGAGTATTCATATGCAAATCCGCGTTTTTTCCATCCTCGCTGTTGTGCTGCTATTCTCCGCCTGCGCCGCTTCGATCGATCCCGCTCTCCAGAAGCGGGTCGGCGACTGGTTTGGGAAATCATCCTCGCAGACGTATGATGCCACCGGAACGTTCTCCAGGGTGATGCCGTATGCGGTCGGGCAATATGTTGTCTATGGGATCACCGACGGTGAGGATCGCTCCGTCATGCGCACCGCCATCGTCGACCGCGAAGGCGATGCCTGGGTGCTTGAGGTTGCCGCTCTTGCTCCCACCGGCGAAAACGTCATGCAGATGGCCGTGACAGGACTCGAGGATGTGCAGGAAAGCATGGACCCCGAGCGGCTGGACATCAAATGGGTGCGCATGAAGACCGGTGACGGCGAGGTGCAGAAATTTGATGGAATGATGCTCGGAATGATGAAGGGAACATATAAAAAGGCACTCGGTGGACTGGTCGTGAATTTCCGGCAGAACATGGGTGGCGGCTCGGCCGTGCGCGTTCCCGCCGGAACATTCAACGGATGCACGAAAGCGACCGCAATGGTGGAGACAATGATGGGGGATTTCGAATCGGAGGGATACTGGCATCCGTCCGTACCGCTCAATGGCATGGTGCGTTCCGTCAGCCAGGATGACGGATCCGTGACGGAGTTGATTGAATTCGGTGTGACCGGCGCGAAAAAATCCTTCTGATCAGCGGATCATGAGGACGGCATTGTAGCCGCCTTCTCCATCGGCGATAATGCTCGACGAGAGCTTGTCGCGGATGAGCACACCGTCAACCCAGAACTTGTACTGATATTCTCCGGGCGGGAGAGGGACATCCACCGACCAGGCCCCGCGTGCGCGCCGCAGGGGTGTCCGATCCGGCTGCCAGCCATTGAAGTCTCCGATTACGGAGA
>JAFGKR010000037.1 GCA_016928515.1 Bacteroidota bacterium
ATATGAAATTCACGATTATTCGAGGTCACAAATGAATACGGGACAGATGGCATTGACGATCGGGGCTTTCATGCTCCTCGGCATAGTCATGCTCAACTTCCGAGGCCTCAATTTCCAGAATGAGGATGTTCTGGATACCAATGATTACACCCAGAAAGCCGTGGCGATCGGGCGTTCCATCATGGATGAGATCCAGGGGAAACCGTTCGATGCGGGGCTGATCGGGAAGATCATGCCAAAACTTACCGATCTGACGGCCTGCGGCCCGGGATGGAACGAATCGTATCACGCGAGCACGACAGCGTATTATTTCAACGATCTTGACGATTTCCACCGGCAGGTATTTACCAGTCCCGCCCCGGGCACTGTACCGGGGATAGAAACACCGATCTGTCTGCACGACACGTGGGGATATACGGTGCGGTGTCATGTCACATATGTCCTCGATGACGATCCCACGGTGGCGGTGACCTACCGCACGTGGTCGAAGCTGGTGACGCTGGAAATATCCAACAGCTTTTCTGACGACACCGTTCGCATGCAATATCTTGCAACACATTAAAGAGAGTAAGTCATGAGTACGCATCTGGATATTGTCGGTTCAGTCATCATCGCCGGAATGATCATTCTGAACTTCACCTTCTTCATGGGTGAACGACAGGAATCCCAGATCGAATCGGTGAACAAGGTCACCACGCAGACGGAGATGACTGATGTCACGCAGACGCTTCGCCATGATCTCCGGAAAATCGGATATGGTTGCGACAGCTTGCCCATCATCTATGCATCTCCGACTCGTCTCGTGTTCCGCGCTGACATTGACAACGACGGAAGGATCGATACCGTCGGGTACGCCTTCGCACCGGAGCTTGATAAATCGGTGACCTCCACCACGACATCCACAAAAATATCGAGCACATCGGAGACGACGACCTCGACGTATACGCTGGAGACAGCGAAAGCAGATATTTCCTCTTTTATCCTGCATCGACGGGTCAATGGTCAACTGTATACGGGGAGGGACATGAATATCACCGGTTTCTTCTTCAAGTATTACACGACGAATGCGTACGGAACCCTGCTGGAGACGCAAATCGTATCCGACGTGAAGGCAATTGGTGTCGTCATTCGCGTCCAGAGCGTCATGCAGGTTGATCACGAATACAAATACACACTGACCGAGTTCACCGTCACGCCCAAGAATCTGTAAGCATCCCGGAGGTCCGTCATGGGTCAGCAGTCACTGATCATCGTCCTTCTTTCCTCGCTTTTGCTCTCCATATCCGTGATGGGGATGATGGGCATGTGGAATTGGTCCGCCGAAACAACCGCGTCCCTGTTCGAAAGGGAACAGGCACTGAATGTCTCCCGCAGTGGCGTCAACAAGGCGGTATCTGTACTACGGAAGAAAAAGACCTGGCGGGATGGTTATACGAATCTCCGGGTAGCAGGCGGGGTCGTGAACGTCCGCATCCGCGACATCGGACTGGATACGGTGGAGATCATTTCTGTGGGAACCATCAACGGCGTCAACCATCAGTCCAACGTCGAGGCGAAGCTCAGCAGTATCTTCCCCAATGTTGAAAGTGCACTTGCCGTCTTCGGGGACTCGGTGGAGTTCCATAACGACGGGAAATCATTCGATATCGATGGAAGAGATTACATGCTCGACGGTTCGACGCTTGGCCCGTATCCACCGGTGCATGGAATGGGTGTCCAAAGTGGTAAGATTGCGGAAGATATCAAAACAAATCTCGATCCCAAGGTGGTGCCCAATATCAATGGCGCTGGTGGAACGCCTTCTGTCGGACCATTCGGTGCGACGAACCTGGCCGCGCTTCAGAAGTTTTACAAGGATCGGGCCACAACGATCATCCCACCGGGAAGTTATTCCTACAACGGTATTTTCGGCACGTTGGACAATCCCGAGATTGTCTCTGTCCCTGGAGACCTCATATGGAACGGCACCATCTCCGGTGCAGGAATTCTCGTTGTGGATGGAATGCTGAAGATGAGCGGCAATATTTCATGGACGGGAATCATTCTTTCGATGTCGGGAGATGTGACCATCGAGCTTGGGGGGTCCGGAAATCCTCATATCCTGGGAACGGTTTGGGTCGGAAACAACAGTACCAGTGGAGTGACGAACGTCGAGATAAACGGTAATCCATCCATTCGCTACAGCTACATCGCGCTGGCTACAATCCTGGGTAATCTCGGGCTTCTGGATGTCGAGATTATCAAGTATTACGAATAATGTGTAGATAATCGTCTCCCAACACCAAAAAATGAGATGAAAACCGTGCCGAATATATTTTTCCGTTTTTTGCGAACAGCTCTTCCCCTCGTTGAATTAAATGATTATATTTCAACGAGTCCTGATCAAAACATCAAGCACAGGTTGAGAAAGCGGCACGGAACTGTAATTGAATCTGTGAACAGTCGGAAAACAGCATCATGAGTCAGGATCCCGTTACAACCGTACCCAGCCCTCCGACGAGAAGGGATGTGCCGCCTTCTGCCTCAACTCCATCCGTTTTACCCGAACGGCTCGTCGCGAACGCCATGAAGGTCATGGATTTCGTGGTCAAGGAGATGCCGTCCCATTATTTTGGAACGGAGAAGCAGGAATTTATCGCGAAGCGCTTGGAGACACTTGATGACAAGGCGATACAGGTGCTGCGCATGTTTTACGAGCGCATTCTGCAGCGCATGCGCGAGCTCGAGGCGTCAGACATCGATGTCGGCAGTTTCGGGACACGGGGGGAAATCTGGTTCCGGGTGCATGGGAACAAGGTTCCGCAGAAAGATCTTCCGAAGCTCGAATCCCCGTACTGTGACGTTCTGGTGCAGGCGCTGGTCATGCCGCGACAGAGGCAGGTGCTCATCGAGAAGCGCAGTCTTGATTTTTCGTATCACGTCGAAGATGAGGGTGAACGTTTCCGGTATCGTGGAACAGCATATTTCGACCTCGACGCCGTCGGGATGAACATGCGTGCCATTACGGCACAGATCCGACCGTACAGCAGTTACAGTTTCCATCCGAACATCACGAACATCGTCAACCTGAAACATACCAAGGAAGGGTTGATTCTCGTGACAGGCATTACCGGTTCGGGGAAGAGCACGACGCTGGATGCAATCATCGACGCGAACAACAACTCGGTCGATGCACATATCATTCTGATCGGCGCACCGATCGAGTACGTCCACTCTCCGGTACGATCAGTCGTCCGTCACCGCGAAGTGGGAAGAGACGTGCTCTCGTTCAAGGATGGGACTGTCCAGGCCCTGCGTCAGGATCCCGACATCGTCGTCATCGGAGAAATGCGTGATCCCGAGACGATCATGTCGGCGCTTGAGATCACGGATTCGGGACATAAGGTGTTTTCCACGCTGCATACATCTTCAGCGGTGGAAAGTCTCGATCGCATTATTGGAGAGGTTCCGCCAGTAGAGGCCGAGCGAGTCCGCAATCGACTTGCGGATGTTTTGAAGCTAGTGATTTCCCAGAAGCTGGTGCCCACGCTCGACAAAAAACGCGTCCTGGCAAAAGAGGTGCTCATTGTCACCCCGTCCGTCCGTGCCGCAATCAAGAACGGCAATACGGGTGAAATCTACCAGATGATCACTGAAGGCGGACAGCTCGGCATGATCACGATGGAACAGGATCTGTACCGCCTCTACCGGAATCATGTCATCAGTATTGATGAAGCAATCAACTATGCAAACAATAAAAAACGGATCAGGCAGCTGATCAACAAGCAGCTCAATTGATTTGCGCCTGCCGCGTCTGCCCATGAGCGCTACTGTACGACCTCAGGAAATCTGCATCGGCCTTTCAATCGAAGGAGCCATGCTCAGGCTTGCCGTTCTCGGGAGAACGGGGCCAAAGCTCAACATCATGGATCTGGCTTCCATGCCTCTTCCGATCAAGCAATTCGCGGGATCCGTTGAAGAGGATGGACAAAAATCCGATAATCCCTTTGATGATAGCGGTGGGGGAAGTGAGGCCGAGTCGGATGCAGATTCCAACATCGATCTCAGCTCGATCCGCGAATTCGTTGCCACACATTATATCCCCCGCGCATCCTTCGCGCTGGGATTTGAAGTACCCTATGTCCGTACTCATCTTCTTCCGGTAGACAAAAAGGATACGCCGTCAAAAATCCGGAACAAGGTGGTGGAGGAGGTCGGCAAATCGCTCAACGTCGAACTGGCGAAGCACGCTGTGTCGTTCACGAAGGCGAGCGAGAAACATATGCTGGCCATCGCACGGGTGGAGGAGTCTCCGATTGTCGAAATCTGTACTGCTCCACAGGGTGGCGATCGCAGGCAACCACGCATCAATTGCATTACCAGCAATGAAGTGGCGCTCATCAACATGGTGCGCGTTCATTTCCGTGCCGAACCGGAAGACATCGTGCATGTCATTCACGTGGACGACGACGTCACGCATTTCTTCGTCATGCGCGGTCATGACATCGAGTACATCGGTCCTGCCATCCAGCAGGGCGCGCATGATGCGCACCTCGTTTCCACGCTGTACAACCGCATCGAGCTGACCGCGGAGGGCGCAGGCTACCTGAATCCCGACAAGGTCGTTCTCAGCGGCAAAGCGGAAGAAATCGGACTCAAGGAGGAAATCCTCGAGAACAATCCGGAAGTGGTGTTTCATTCCTTGAAGAAACTCCGCGTGGGTCATTCCGACGACAAGGACATCCTTCGGGACATGAACAATTATCTCATTCCCATATCGCTTGCCTGGCAGGAACTGCAGCCCCGGAACCAACATTTTTATCGTCTCGACGTCCTTCCGGCCAAAATCCGCGAAGAACAGAAACGCTTCAAACTTGCGTGGCACGGGGTGATTCTTCTCCTGCTTTTGTTTGTTGCGGTAACGGCTTTGACCGTCATGAGCCTGAGAAAACAGGCGGAAATTCAGACGCTGTCTTCTGAATTGTCGTTCGATCGACGACAGATTGCCGAACAGAAGATCATCGTCGACCAGATCACCGAACTCGAACAGCGATCCACAGCGATTCGCAACGCGACAACAACTCTGGACACCCTTCTGATCAATGCGGAACTCTGGACGGAGACCCTGGACACTCTGGCGACCGCCGCTGCACAACTCCGTGATACTTGGGTCAGCGAGATGAAGGTGGAGAAGGATGGGGCCATCATGATCACCGGGTACGCCATGAAGCGGTCGAGTATCCCGACATTCTCGAATCTCATCGGCAAGACGCGCCTACGGGAAGTCACCGTGCAGGAAATAGGTGAAGCGAAAGTGTTCCGGTATGATATACAGTTGCGTCCTGACAGCCTCTACCCGTATTCCAATTCGCGGGCGGCGCGATGGCACGATTCCGTGCGAACCGCATTGGGTGTTATAGCCGTCCCGGAGGAGAAGCAGGCCACTCCCATCCCGGAAGGAGGGCAGGAAGGAACACCACCACAGGAAATTCCACCGGAATCCGTGCAATAGGAGAGGAGAGAGCATATGCCATATGCCATACGAAACAGCATCATTCTCCTTGTTTTGCTCATTCTTGCAGCTGGAGCCGGACTGGGATACATCTATTTCTATCAGGAGCCGCGCATCGAAGAACTCGCTGCTGAGCGCAGTCAAATCCAGCAGCAGTTGGGTGACGCCGACGATTTTTTCGATCGGCTCGTCGCCGTTCAGGAACGTGTGGAAATGCTCAATGCGTCTTGGAAGCAGCGCCCAAAAACAATGCCCCTCGAGGAAGTGGCGAGTGCGACGAACAGGTATCTGAACGATATTCTGTCTCTCAGTGCCGCACTCGATCTCAACGTCCTGACACAGGAGGAAGTCGCGCAGAACGGTTGCGGGTACACACGATATCATCTCGCCGGCCAGGGCTCGTTCGAAAGTTTTGCCCGCCTCGTGCAATATCTGGAATTTGGCCCCCGGCTCATGAAGTTGACCAATTTCGATGTCCGGGAAGTACATATGGTGGATGAGGAGCAGGGACGTATCCGGCATACGGTACAGTTCGACATCGATCTGCTCGCGTATGCATCACAGCAGGAACCGTTTGCGGATACGTTGACGACATTGTCACTCGCTGCGACGAACTTCCCGCCGATCACATACGACCCGTTCACCTCACTTATCACCCCCGAAATCCCGCCCAACACCTTCAATCTGCCGAACGTCGAGCAGTCCACACTTCTGGCAATCATGAAGGGACGCGCGTTCATCAGCGATCAGAACAACCAGCTGATTATGCTCTCGGAAGGAGATGAAGTGTACCTGGGGTATGTGTCGCAGATCATGCCCGAACGCCGCCAGGTCCTTTTCATGTTGAACAAGGGTGGCATCATCGAACGGTATATGCTTACGCTCCGTCTGGAAAATCAGTACCTCGGAAAGAAACGGAATTGAGGTTCCTATCATGACTATCAGATACTCTCCCATTCTCATCGTCTGCGCCGTCCTGCTCCTTGTCTCCGGATTGCATGCGCAGGAAAGGCTGCCGGTCAGGCAGTATACCGCCCCGGAAGAACTGATTTCCATGGATGCGGTAACTACCTTCGACAAGGCGATCGACATCTTTAACACCGCCAGCAAACGATTTCAGAGTAAGCCGATCATTTATGACGGTGCGACCAAGAACAGTATCGGCATCAACATCACCCATATGCACTGGCAGGACGCATTCGAGCTTGTCCTTCGGGCGCAGGGCCATTGGTACGAGGAAAATCCCGACTTCGTCCGTGTCTACGATATGAAAAAGACTTCGAAAGGCGGAGGGCGATCGGACACAGCGAAGGTCAAGGCAGAAGAAGCGATGCAGACGCGCGAAGTTCAGATCTCCGCAGTCTTTTTCGAGGCGAACCGTACGGAACTCGAACGTCTTGGGTTGGACTGGCTTCTGACGCATCAGACACCGACCAACACCGTGCAACAACTCATGTCGACCTCCGGAACAACGACATTCGAGGCGGATGAGGAAGGATCTGAAGGAAAGACCGAGATTGAAGTCGGAAGCATTACCACGCTGGCCTTCGGACAGGGAGCGATCGAGGTTCTTGCCGCACTCAAGGCACTGCAGTCCGAGAATCTCGGTGAACTGATTTCCAGTCCGAATATCACGGTCCGTTCCGGAGAGAAAGGGCGTATTCAGGTGGGGCAGGATTTTTCCGTGAAAATGAAGGATTTCGCCGGTAATACCACCGAGCAGTTTTTCAGCACGGGGACGATTATTGAGGTCGTTCCGACCGTTCTCCAAAAAGATTCTCTGGAGTTCGTCAACCTGGAGATTGCTGCCGAACGCAGTACGGCGCAACCCGATCCGGTGAGCACGATTATCAACAAGACACTGGCAACGACATCCGTGATCCTGATCGACGGTGAGGAGACGGTTGTCGGAGGTCTTGTCACGAACGAAATGCGAAAAGTTCGCCGCGGTGTTCCCTTCCTGAAGGATCTTCCGTGGTGGGTATTCGGTTTACGATATATTTTTGGATATCAGGAGGATCAGTGGGACAAGAAGGAGCTGATCATCCTTCTGAAAGCGACAATCGTTCCTTCGGTCGAGAAACGCGTTGCACAGAAATTGCAGGAAATCAAGAGTGGTCAGAATGCGCTCCTGCGCGAATCGCAACGGCTGGAGACCCTGCGGCTCGATCTTGTCCGTCAGATCGAACAGGCGAAGGAGCGAAGCGATGTCGAATAGCGCGGACGACAACAGTCCGCAGTATTGATGAACTGTTGAACGGACTGACACCAAAGGCATGCGAATGAAGCTGTTTGCGAACCTCTCCATACGCGCAAAGCTCACAGCAGTGATTTCTCTGCTGTTCTGGACCGTATCCATTTTCATTTTCATTTTCTTTCCCGCCCGACAGCGGGAACAGGCAAACGATGCTCTTGTCCAGCGAGCCAATACGCTGTCGCAAAATGCAGCGTATATGTATTCTACCCGAAAGGAAACATTCGACGAGGATCAGGCACGACAATTCGCCATTGAGGTCGCCAAGCAGGATTCCCTGCTGATTTACGTGGTCATAACAGACAACAAGGGCAATGTCGTTGAATCCCTCAACAAGCAGGTCGCAGAGGCGGTCGCCTATCAGGATGTGGAAGAGCCGTTCGGAGCAGATCCGGGTGTCTGCAAGGCGAAAGCCGTTCTGCGATCCTCCGACAGGAAGGTGTACGGATCGATCCATCTCGCGCTCTCCACCAGAGTGGTGCAGGCGGAAATGGACGAGACACAGTCCACCATCGCCCTGATCAGTCTCATCATTTTTCTCATTGGTGTGGTCACGGTCATCGGTGTATCGACGGTCATCACCAATCCCCTTCGCAACATGGTGGAGACCGTCGAGCAGATCGCAGGCGGTGATTATATCAAGCGTGCCCGGGTGTCATCGCATGACGAAGTCGGGCATCTGGCATTCTCCTTCAACCAGATGGTAGGAAACCTCAAGAACGCCTATGACGAGCTGGAGAACGCGAATCTGACGCTCGAACAGCGGGTCAATGAACGAACAAAGGAATTGAACGAGGAGATTCTTGAGAGGAAGCGTGTCGAGGAAGCTTTACGGGAGAGTGAATCACGCCAGCGCGCAGTTATCAGTGCCCTTCCCGATCTTATGCTGCTGCGCGACGGTAGTGGGATTTATTCGCCCGATCCTGTCCTGCTCATCCCCCCGGGGGACATCAAATCCGAGATGACGCGTGAGCAATACGCATGGAGCCTCATGGCGAAGTTTGAACCCTATTTCGACGCCGCACTGACGACGGGTGAGGTGCAGGTGCAGGAATATTCGATTCCTTTCGCCGAGATGGTGCGCTATTTCGAGGCACGGATCGCTCCCTGCGGCATTGACCAGACGGTCACAATCGTGCGCGAAATCACCGATCGCAGGGAGGCGGAATCTCAGCTCACCCTCCAAAGCGCGGCACTGGAAGCGGCAGCGAATTCCATCGTTATTCTCGATCTGGACGGAAATGTCATCTGGGTTAATCCCGCGTACACCGAGCTGACCGGATTTTCCTTTTCCGAGGTGTTCGGACGTGATATTCGGGAGATTGATGCCAACGGAGATCAGGGGGATCTCCTCGATCGCATGTGGAAGACCATCCGGGACGGCAAAGTCTGGCACGGTGAATTACAGATGCAGCGAAAGGACGGCACGCTGTATTACGAGGAACAGACCGTGACACCGGTACGTGATGCTGCCGGTGAGATAACACATTACATCAGCATCAAGAGCGACATCTCCGAGCGCAAGAAAATCGAGCAATCACTCATTGCCGCCAAGGAAAGCGTCGAAGCTGCAGACAAGCTCAAGGATGCGTTCATTGCCAACATCTCTCATGGTATCCGAACTCCTCTCTACATCATGATCGGGTACCTGAACCACATTTCATCGGAACTGAAAGCTACGCTGACTCCGGAGCAGGACAAGTATTTTGAATTCGTTTTCGAGTCGGCCGATCGTCTGACGAACTCGATTGATCTCATACTCGATATCTCCCGCCTGCAGACTGGAAATATCGAATTTCAGGATTCAGACATCTCGCTGCGGCGCGTGATCGAAGATCAGATCCTCGAAGTCAAATCGATGGCGGAAAAGAAGAATTTGGCGCTCACCTTCGACAATCAGCTTGGGGATGTTCGCGTTCGCGCCGACGAAGGATTCCTCGCAAAATCCCTGCACAGCCTGCTTGAAAACGCAGTCAAATTCACTCGAAAGGGATATGTGGAGGTCCGCCTCTATCCACGAGATACCGGAGAGATTTCCATCGATGTCGAGGATACCGGCGTCGGAATCTCTGAGGATTACCAGACGAAGATGTTCCAGATCAGTACACCATCGAATGATGCAGGAGGGCATGCGTTCGAGGGAGTGGGCCTGGGTCTGGCATTGGTGCGACGCTATCTGGAGCAACTGAACGGGAGAATTACGATCAAAAGCGCGCGCGGGGTCGGATCCATATTCACGATCACCCTGCCGGAGCGGTTGATAGTATCACGGGAAGACACTCCGCAGCTTTCCAAATTCGTACGGAAGGAACAAATCACCTCAGAGAGTATACGCGAAGACAATGGGCGGAGGCTTCCCACTCTGCTGGTGATAGAAGACGATGCCGATACGCGGCAGTTCATGAAGATCACACTCAGGAAACACTACAATGTGTATACCGCGGAGAATGTCGCTGAAGCACACGAAATCGTTTCCAACAAACAGGTCCAGATCATCATAGCCGATGTTTCACTCGGTGGGGAGGAATCCGGTCTCGATTTCGTGAGCGATATCCGCAAAATTCCACGATACAGCAAAATTCCAGTCATCGCGGTGACTGCCCATGCCTTCGCATCCGACCGTGACCGCTGTCTCGCCGCCGGGTGCAATCGTTATTTCTCCAAACCCGTCGATCATGCCCAGCTCCTGCGCACCATGGAGGAGCTTCTCGCCGGTGTGATCTGATCTTTCCAACACGCTCTCTGACGAGATTCCTACCCGACTGTCTGCTTTCCTTGGAGTTCCCCGGGAAGCATGCTACATTGCAGCGGGAAGTCTGTATGCAAGCGTACATACTCTTTTCATCGCATCAGTATCGTCAACACTTTCAATGAGGGAAATCATGGAATTCCTGAAGCAGTTGGGTATCAAAGAGGTGAATGCGGGTGCCGCGAGCGGGCGTGAGTGGCTTTCTTCAACAGACGGAGGAATCCTCTCGATTCATTCGCCCGTCGACGGAACACATATCGCGGATGTTACGCAGACCGGTGAAGAACAGTACGAGGAGATTATCCGAAGAGCCGAAGCGGCATTCCGTACCTGGCGTACCGTTCCTGCACCACAGCGAGGGGAAATCGTCCGTCAAATCGGATTGCGGCTGCGCAAATACAAAGAACCGCTCGGACGGTTGGTCTCGTACGAGATGGGAAAATCCCTTCAGGAGGGACTGGGTGAGGTACAGGAAATGATCGACATCTGTGACTTCGCCGTCGGACTCTCGCGTCAGCTCTACGGATTCACGATGCATTCTGAACGTCCGCAACATCGCATGTACGATCAGTACCACCCACTTGGCATTGTCCTGACAATTTCCGCCTTCAATTTTCCCGTTGCAGTGTGGTCATGGAATGCAATGATCGCTGCGGTATGCGGGGATGTCAATCTCTGGAAACCCTCATCGAAGGTTCCGCTCACGGCCATCGCCTGTCAGAACATCATAGCTGAAGTCCTTGAAGAAAACGATCTTCCGGAAGGCCTTTTCTCTCTGGTGGTCGGGAAGGGATCGACTATCGGTGAACGCATGCTCAACGACAAACGCATCCCGCTGGTTTCGGTGACAGGTTCAATCGACGTCGGCCGGCATGCGAACGAGGTGGTCGCGCGCCGATTCGGTCGAACGATACTCGAACTGGGGGGGAATAATGCGATCATCCTCACACCGGATGCCAATCTGAAGATGGCCATCCCCGCCGTGGTGTTCGGCGCCGTGGGAACCGCAGGGCAGCGCTGCACATCGACCCGTCGCCTCATCGTCCATGAAGATATTTATGAGCAGGTCAGAGAGTCGCTCATCACCGCCTACGGCTCCCTTCGTATCGGTGATCCACTCGACGAGAACAATCATGTCGGTCCACTGATCGACACGGCAGCGGTGCAGATGTTCCGGAAGGCACTCCAACTTGCAGAAAATGAAGGAGCAACACTCCTCTATGGCGGTGAGGTGCTCGAGGGTGAAGGGTACATCTCTGGCTGCTATGTGCGGCCTGCGATCGTCGCAGCACGCAACGAGAACGACATCGTGCAGGAAGAGACCTTCGCACCGATTCTCTACCTGATCACCTACAGCGGAAGCGTCGAAAATGCGATTGCGCTGCAGAACGGCGTGGTGCAGGGCCTGTCCTCCGCGATTTTTACAGATCGCCTGCAGGAAGCCGAGATGTTTCTCTCGCATGCGGGATCTGACTGTGGAATCGCGAATGTCAACATCGGAACCTCCGGTGCGGAAATCGGCGGGGCATTCGGCGGAGAAAAGGAAACCGGTGGAGGACGGGAATCCGGTTCCGATGCATGGAAGGCCTACATGCGGCGTCAAACCAATACCATCAACTTCGGCAGCACGCTTCCCCTCGCACAGGGGATCAAGTTCGATCTTTGACCCGTTGTTTTACGGCTTGCCCGAAACCAGAGGCTGTTCCCCATCGAACAGCCTCTTTTTGTCTCCTCGATCATGCCGTGAACCAATGGTGCCAAATTTTTGTAGTATCTGTCATACCGC
>JAFGKR010000226.1 GCA_016928515.1 Bacteroidota bacterium
ACCGGTTCCGAATCGAGTTGCATTCGCCCGGCTTCCAGTCTATTCACGTCGAGCAGGTTGTTCACCAGTTCGAGCAATCCGTCGGCGGTCTCGTAGACCAGCACCGCCTTTCGCCGGACGTACTCGGCAGTGCGTCCTTTCTCCGCCAGGGACTCCGCCACCATCCGAATGCCGCCGATGGGATTCCTCAAATCATGAGAAACGATGCCCAGCAATTCGTTCTTTTCGTTGTTGAGCTGTTCGAGCAGTACATTCTGCCGTGTAAGTTCCTCATTCGTTCGTTCGATCTGCCCGGACTGCGCCTCGAGCATGGCTTCGTGCTTGCGGATTTCCCGGTTCGCCCGCTCCAGTTCCTCGGATTTCTGCCGGAACATCTCCGCACTCTTCTTCTTCAGCCGGTAGCGATTGGCAACCAGGCCGAGAATGACGACCAGAAGGACGGAGCTGAGGATAAACGTATTCCGCAACCAGGCTTGGCGCTCGAGTTCCGCCTCCTTCAGTTCCCGTTCGCGTTCCAGCAACTCGCGGTTCTTGTTCAGCAACTGAATTTCATTTTCCTTCTCCACTGCTTCCAGTCGCTGAGCGCGGAGGATGGCTTCCTGTTCCTTGAGCTGCAGTTCGTTGATCTGGCGATTTCGGTTCAGCAGTTCGATGTCCCGCTGCTGATCTTTCAGAAGGATGGCCCGGCGTTCAAGTTCCATTTCCGATATCTGCTGATCCTTTTTCAGCAGTTCGTTTTCCCGCTCACTGCGTTCCCGCTGCGCGAATTCGTAATTCGCCGTCATCTCGTTGATCCGCTTTGCGCTCTCTTCATTGAAGAGAGAATCCTTGAGTGCCGTATAGTCGCGGTAATACTCCAGTGCAGCCGTTGCATCCCCCATCGCGGTTTTGATGTCACTGCAGAGCCGAAGGACGTTTCGCTCCACCACGCGGGAATTGATCTCCCGTGAAATCTGCAGCGCCTTTGCGGCGACGTCGAAGGCTTTCTCTTGCTGCCGCTGCCTGAGATACACCATGCCGATGCGGTGCATGGCCTCGGCAAGCCCGTGTTTGTCCCCCAGCGTCTCGTAAATCTTCGCGGAGTACTGGAGATTCTCGAGCGCCCGTGGCAGCACATTGAGCAGATAATAGGTAATTCCCAGGTTCAGATACGTGCTTGCAATGCCTGGACGGTCACGCAATTCCTTTTTCAGCTCCAGCGATTCCTGGAAATTCCGGATTGCCTCGTCGTATTTCCCCTGGTCCATCGAAATGACGCCGACATTGTTGTACGAATACGCCAGTCCCTGCTTGTCGTTGACCAGTTGGAAATACTTCGCGGCGCGAAGGTGATAGCGGAGCGCGCGTTCCTGGTCGTTGAGCCGTCCGTGAACGACACCGATGTTCGAGAGGAGTGCGGCCATGCCGTGTTGATCGCCGATCTCCTCCTTAAGCTTGAGCGCCTTGAGAAAGAAGTTCAGGGCACGCACCCAGGCCCCCTGCTGTGCATAGGTAATACCGGAGCTCGCAAAGGCGTTCGCCATGCCGGCATTGTCATCCATCGCACGGGCCATCTCTTCGGAACGACGGGCGAGAAGCAGTGCGCGCTCGGGATCGCTCTTGCGATACTCCTGCGCCAGATCGAGCATGATGCGGACAGTGACGGAATCACGGAGATCCCGTTGTTCGCGGCTGCGAAGAAGCGTTTCGAGACGCTCGACGGGTGTTGCTTCCTGCGCGTGCAGCGGGACTGCACTGAAGACGGATAGCACGAATGCGAGCGTGAGAGAGCGCATCGATGATTGTCGCATGGCGGAAACTCCGTATCGCATGTCAGAAGCCCCTTGATGGTGATGCGGATCGATCACCGCTCGATGCAGATCGGGGATCCGTCCCGAATCGGCGCAGTTCATCATAATCCGTGACGCCGTCACCGTCGGTATCAGGAGACAGCGGATCGGTCCGGAAAAGCCGGATTTCCTCGTAATCCGTCAGACCGTCCTGATCAGTGTCCGCGGCATTCGGATCCGTGCGGTAGATGATCACCTCGTCATGATCACTGATGCCTTCTCCATCCGAATCCGGGAGCACGGGGTTCGTGTGGTAGAGCACAACCTCGTCCCCGTCGTACAGTCCGTCTCCGTCCGTATCGACCTTTTTCGGGTTGGATCCGAGCCGCTTCTCCTCTGCATCGATCAAACCATCGTTCTCGGTGTCCCGTGCAAGGGGATCCGTCTGATAGTCGAGCAATTCCTCGCGGTCGCTGAGTCCGTCATCGTCGGTATCCGCTTTCAGGGGATCCGTACGATACCGTGTCACCTCGACATAATCGCTGAGCACGTCCCCGTCAGTATCACGTAGGAGCGGATCGGTGAGATACAAGCGGACTTCCTCGAAATCCGTCAGACCGTCCCCATCCGTATCCGCATCATAGGGATTGGTACGGACGGACGCTTCGTCATCATTCGACAACGCATCTCCGTCAATATCATCGTCTGTGAAAAGGGAGTACGAAATACCGAGGGATGCGGTGAGGTAGGTATCGTTCGCTGTCTTTTCGCGTGCGGGATTGGAGGGAAGTCCCAGACTGCGCTGCTGCAGTTCAACCAGGTGCCCGGAATCGAATGCGTCCAGCTCACCGCTCATGACCAGATGTGCCACAACACCCAGTTGCACGGACCAGCGACGTGCAAGAAACCACTCGAAGCCGGCGCCAAGCGGGATGCAGAGCGCATGAATGCTTTCCGCACCCGGATGGGAAGCATCGCCGTTGCGGTAATCCTCCGGTCGGAACATTGTCACGCCGGCGCCGGCAAGAACCCAGGCATTGAACCACTGTGCGGGGAACAGGTTCAGACGCAGCCAGGCCTCGCCGGTCATGACCTCCGTACCGCGATCGACCAGGTTTGCGTTACCGAACTGGAACTCATACGTCCCGCCCATATTCCGGCGATGGCGACGTGTAAAGAGGATATGACCGACCTCACCGCCGACACCGAATTCGAGATACGGCAGCATGGCATAATGCAACGTCATCCCTCCCATCGGTCCGATCTGCTCGTCAGTAAATTCCCCGAAATATTTGCTCGCACCGCTGAAGAACGTAATACGAAACAAGCCGTCGGCATACCGCGGTCTCCCCGGCCAGCCGCCGGAAGGTTGTGCGTCGAGAGGCACAGCCGCCAGCAGCAGCAGGAACATCGGTGTGATAGATCGGAAATGTGCCATGTCAACTCCAATCCTCATCGCAGATTTCCATCGGCCTGTTGCAGCTCGACGATATGAAACTCCACACGCCGGTTCCGCGCGCGACCGTCTTCCGTGCTGCTGTCGGCGATCGGTTTCCGCTCTCCATAGCCCACCGTACGAAGACGCTGCGATTCGACTCCCTGGGCGACCAGGAAATCCTTCACTGTTTCCGCGCGGCGTTCCGAAAGGGCCTGGTTATACGCCTCCTCACCGTCGCGGTCGGTGTGTCCGCGGATTTCCACGATCATCCGCGGGTTGCTGTGGAACAGCTCCACTGTCTCCCGCAGAATCGGAAAATACTCCTCGCGCAACTCGTCACGATCGAACTCGAAGGTGATGTTGCAGAAGGTCAGGATGTCACCCTTACGAAGCTTCAGCGAGTCAATGCGCAGCGGAATCCGTGCCGCGGAAGATTCCGTGGGCGGCTCGACATGCTGTACGCGGCGTCGCTGAAAACGTGCATACGCCTCGGCGCTGCTTTCTCCCGGACGGCGGATGAACGTGCTGTCAAATGCCGGTATGGAAGCGACCAGACTGTCCAGATTTTTCGGAGTTCGAGGAAGTCGCCGAGAAACAACCGGGGTGATGAGATAGGACACGCCACCACCCGGTAGCTGCCGTGTTTCGATCAGCTCGGCATAATACGGTTGTGCGTGCCGCGATGTCGCTGTTGCCGACGCAGCGGACGCATCTGTCAGAAGTGGATCCGTCCGAGTGGAAAAGACCTCTTCCGCATCCGTCAGTCCATCATCGTCGGTGTCCGGCTTGAGAGGATTTGTTCCGTAATATGCGATTTCATCGTAGTCGAGCAATTGATCCATGTCCGTGTCTTCCGTGCGCGGACTCGTGCGGTAGGTCACCACTTCGTTGAAATCGAAGATGCCGTCATCGTCGGTGTCCGGCCGAAGTGGATCCGTCTCGTGCACCTTCACTTCCGCGAAATCGTCCAGACCGTCGTAATCCGTGTCCGGGTTGCGTGGATTGGTCTCATATAGAATGACCTCCTCGTAATCGCTCAGCATGTCCTCGTCGGTATCCGGTTTTCGCGGATCGGTGTTGTAAATCTGTATCTCGTCAGCATCGGAGAGACGGTCCTCATCAGTATCGGGACTCGTGGGATCGGTGCCGTACTTCGTGATTTCGAAATAATCACCCAGACCGTCATCGTCCGTATCAGGGCGCAACGGACTTGTGGCATACACCCGTACTTCCTCATAATCCGTCAGACCGTCGATATCGGTATCCACTTCGTACGGATTCGTCCCCAGCTCAGCCTCTTCGGTATTTTCCAGAAGATCACCGTCATAGTCGCGGGTTTCGAAGAGGTAATACCGGATACCAAGACTCAAGGTGAGATAGCTGTCGCCTCCGCCGGTGGGAAGGTCGATGCTCCGGTTTCGGATGCGATTGTATTCCATCGTCAGTTCTTCCGAATCGTAGGCATCGAAATCCCCACGAAAGAGGAATGTATTCCTGAGCAGCATGCTCAGGGACAGGTTACGCAGGAGAAAGAGCTCCGCTCCAACGCCGACCGGGATGGCAATGCCGGCAGGGAAATCGGCAGTGGGACGCACACGGCCGTCATCGAAATCCTCCGCCTGGTACAAAGTGACGCCGGCACCCGCAGACAGAAACACATTCATGAATCGACGGGGAAAAAGATTGATCTGAGCGGAAAGATCGAATGCCGTGAATGAAATGGTACGAGCGAGGATCGCCTCTCCATCGCCCGGGAACTGGAAATCATATATCGTGCGATCGTGTCCCTCAGGCGAACGGTTCAACGGGACGTTGCCGAGTGTGGAAGAAAAAGCAACGGTAAACTCCGGGAACACGGAATATCCGATGCCAAGTGTTCCGTGAACGCCGGAAAATTCCCCGTCGAAATCCCCGTGATAGGCTGCCAGACCGCCTCCCGCAAACAGAGAAAGCAGGCGACCCGAAAAACGCATCACCGGCTTTTCCGTTTCAAGCAGCTGCGCTTCAACCGGTTCTGCAACCACGAGCAATGCGAAAAGCAGGGGGAGAAAAGTCCTATGCCGGGAGAGGACGGCCATGAGCGCAATCAGCGATAGTTAAGGATTTTCCTACCACATTATCGTGAAAGTATGTCAAATCAGCGACGTGTGCAAATCATCTGCAGAGGGCGAGAGGAGCGACCAAGAGCTATGGAATATAGCGCATTTTCCGCGACCGGGGCAATGCGGGATGCGGAGTGCTGCGGGATGCGGAGTGATGACCGCCTGCGTCTCAAAATGTGAAACCGGTCTTCACGTAGAAGGCAACGCGCTCGGATGAGAGCGCTACCTGCAGATTCAGCGCGAGCCGCCGTTTGAGGATGGCTATCCAGGCTCCCCCACCCGCACCGGTATGGAGAAGACGCGACAATTCATCCTGATGGAAGACACGCCCTGCATCAACGAATGCCGTCAGTCCCCATTCTCCCGGGAATAACAGTCGAACCGTCCCCAGCACGGCACGCAGTTCCGCGCTGCACAGCAGGGCGGCGTCACCTGCAAAGCGTTCACGGCTGAATCCGCGCAGGGTGGATTTCCCTCCCAGATACGCCGCGTGGAAGAACGGATAGCCACCCCAGAGTTTCCGCCCCATGCTGCGCAGTGCGAGTGTGAACGAGGAAGAGAGCGGGAGATACGCACGCAGGTCGAGCATCGCATCCGCGAAGTGTGCACGGTTGTCGAGAATGACGGGATAATATCGGCCTGAAAGCTGGAGGAATGTGCCCTGCAGCGGCAGCCACGCCCTGTCCCGTGTGTCCCATGAGATCGAACCGAAAATCTCACCATACTTCATGGGACCGTCGCCGTACTGCGGATTCTGCCGAAAGAGACTGCTGGTGCCTGCCTCCACCTCTGAGTACCGGTACGCGGTACCCATCTCGACGGTTAACGCATCGGACGACCGGAAGCGAAGCGATGGACGTACATCCACGAGTTCCTGTTGCACGAGGTAGAAGTCCTTGTCTTCCTTTTCGGGATCCCGCAGCGATTCGTTGCCGAATCCATAGAACCGTGCCAGGGAAAGTTCGCTGTGGAAAACCGCAACATGCAGTATCACACCGGGCATGATGGAGTTGTACAACAAATCCGATTGCAACTCCACATTCCCCGATCCGGTGGCGTAGGCGGCGGAGAGTGCCATGTGCCAGGAGAAGGGATCCTGCCGAAATCCGTAGGCCGAAAACAATGGTCCCCCACCGACCAGAAAACCGTCATCCGAGTTGTAGGTGAAGCGCGGATCGAAACGGAGATGGCTGCCTCGATCCTCAACCAGTGGCTCGTAGTGATCGGCGGTACTGGAGGGAGGCAGTGTCTCGCGGCTGTCAAAGGTACTCCCGGGTCCGAGTAACACCGTCGTGACGCTGTCGTCGTCGTAGAACCAGGTGCTGTGTTCCGGACGCGGTATCGGCGTGCCGTAGAGAAACCAGCCCTCAACGCAGGAACGGTCGACAAGGATATCCTCACCGCTGCCGCCAATGATGCGTACATCGATGCTCTCCTTCGTTTTGCCTGTCACGACCACGCTGTCGTCTCCGGCGAGTGCATGGATGCGTATCTCCCGCGTTTCTTCCGGGAAAAAGCGCCGGGAGTACCATGGTCGCTTCCCGGGAGCGATCACGGTGACTGCAACCGAACCGTCCGCGGCGCGCTGAACATCGATCCGGTCATCCCCTTCCGTCGCGCGCACATCGGTGACGATCGCGAGTAAGCGGTAATACTCTGTGGCAAGCGGTATGAGCCGGTCCCGCCTCTGCCGGAGCATGCGCCGCAGACGGGGACGCACGGTGAGAGACCAATTGTCGGGCAACTGCCCCAGGGCGCTGTCCAGAACGGCGTCGGTCATCCGCGCCTGTATGCTTCGCGCGATTTCTTCCCACTCCCCTCGCGTCACGCCGCTGAGAATCCGACGGTCCAGGTGCCGCCCGGTCCACGTGAGATGCAGCAGATCGGGTGTGTCGGTGTCATAGCTCTGCAACGGCCGCACGAGGCGCTCCACAACGGAAGGAATCACACCGTCGAACAGGGAAAACGCCTGCTCGCGGTTGCGTGGGATCGGTGTCCATACGATGTCGCACCGCTCTGTATGTGACACCCACATCCACTGTTCGGCGCCACGGTTCCAGTCCCCGAGAAGGACATCCATCAGACGGGCACGACAATATGCCGCGGCATCGATGCGATGACGGTGATTCGTTTCCAGAAGATACAGCACGGAGTAGGTGTCCATTCCGGAGAAACGTCCATGGGCGGAAGACGCCGGGAGCTGCGGTGGGCCGCTTTCCTCTTCGAGCAACCCGGCCTTCCCGGCAAAACGCAAAAATGCAGGCGACAGCGCCGGGTGATCCGAGAGTGCAACGCGTTTGGGCACGGATACGGGGAATCCCGCGGCACGGTCACAAACGGCGGCGACCGCGGAGGCGAACGGAAGCATTGTCGTGAGCTGGTCTCGCATGGCGTGTGTGACGACCGCGCTTCGAATGTCCCGTCTCCACGCAGTAGCGGGATCGCGATGTATGAGGCGATATCGAAACAGCCTTCCGTCATGGGAACGCAGTTCGAGAATGTGCGCCTCAGAGCCGTCACCGCAACGCACAGGAACGAGGCCGCCGGCGAGACTGTCGAGAGACAGCAGCGGCAGGTGGACAGGTGTCGTCCAGGCATCCCGCCAGTGAGATCCGAGCATCCATCTTCGTATACACCCTGCATCGTACTCGGGCCCGAGTACCTGCGTCAGCATCCCGGATACCACACTCGCGGTTTGCGTGTCCTGCGCCGGCGTCTGCTCCAGTATGAGCAACACAAGCAGGAAAACCTTCGCGGCGTGCCATATGGCCTGCCGCTGTGTATGGATCTTCATCGCCATAAAAAAGCATTGCCGCATCTGAAATGCAATACCACACGGCACACGAAATTCCGGCCGATATGCGTCAGGGTATTTCCTCCCACAAGACCCTTTCCTCTCTCGAAGAAAGTTCTTACCATTCAAGGCAGCGTCTTGTGATTCGCACACGTTTTTCCCGCCTTACCCCGGAGATGCCATGAGACAGTTTTTTTTCATGTTCGCCACAGCGATCGTGCTGGGTTTCTCGTGTCTGATTGAGGTCAGCGCACAGGGAACTGGTCCCCGCCTGCAATTCGATCCCCCCATCGTGCAATTCGACACGACGTCCTGTGGACGAATATCTGCAGTCACTCTCGAGATCCGGAACGTCGGGGATGTCGCATCGACGATCCATTCCGTCGATCCCGTCGGTGCACCGTTTACCGGGGATTTTGCAGCACCGTTTTCCCTGCCGCCCGGGCAGAGCAGACAGGTGCCGCTGACCTATGCTCCCGACCGTGCCCCCCGGCGGGACAGCCTGATTTTGAATATCGTAGCGGATAATCCCGTCCCCGCCGCAATGGCCTTTCTTTTTGACGTCAGCAGCGGAATGGCGGAGTCATTTGGCGGTACGACCCGCATCGAGGCGGCGCAGGCTGCAGGCCGGGCCTTTCTCGACCGTGTCATGCATGCCGGCGGACCGGCCCATGAAGGCGGGGTGTACGCATTCAGCGGTTCGGCGGAGTACCGACTGCTGCGCGGGTTCACGACGGAGCGCAACATGATCCAGGGTGCCATGCCATCCATGACGAGCGGGGATCACGCCTGCACTTGGGATGGGATGCAGCGGACCATCACGCTGATGCAGACACAACCTCTGCGCAAGCTGTTGATCGTCTTCACGGGTGCCAAGGATGCCGGTCGCGCGCTCTGCGGCCCCCATTCGGCTCCGGGTGTCGTCACGAGCGCCACCGCGGCGGGGATCGCAGTGTATCCCATCGCCTTCAGTACCGACAACGAGGCGGAGCTGCGCGACATCGCCGATCTGACGGGTGGCCGCTACAGCCGCGTCACGACGACGGGCGAACTGCAGGCCGCCATGGATGCGATCGTGACGGACCTGCAGTTCAACGTCCCACAGAAGCTGGTACTTCGCGGAGAAGCAGTCTCCCCCGTGCTCGAATACTTCCCGCCTCATCTGGTCTTCCCCACGACGCTGGTCGGTGACACCGTACGCAGGCAACTCGCTCTGCACAACGTCGGTACATCCCGGCTGCATCTCCGGGAGGTCATTGGTCTGTCCGCTGCCCTCAGCCTCGGTGCCGAAATCCCCTCAGCTATTTCTCCCGGTGATTCAGCAACGGTGGAAATGCGTTTTCATCCTGTTCGTCAGGAACGGATGGACGTCGGATTGCGCGTATCGTACAACGCCTGCGAGAATGGGGAGCATATCATCCGCCTGCTGGGCATGGGATATGAAACGGACAATCCCTCCGTCGGGCCGGTGCTCGTCACGTCTCCCGCGAAACTGGATTTCGGTCCGGTCTCCTGTTCCGCGGCACACACTGCGAACATCATCCTGCGAAACACTGGAGACGCCGTTTTGAACGGGAGCGACATCAGTCTG
>JAFGKR010000227.1 GCA_016928515.1 Bacteroidota bacterium
GAGACTGACACCAAGCAGCAGGCGGCGGATCCACGGCTTTTCGCTGGAATCCATTCCGAGTCCGACAAGGAAATCCACCATCGAGCTCAGCAGGATCAGAGAAAGGAAACGCCAGTCCCACCAGCCGTAGAACACATAGCTCGCAAGCAGCAGAAACAGGTTCTGCAGGCCGGTCCGCTTCGCCGAGAGTGTCCAATAGATGAGGAACACCACCGGAAGAAAAATCGCGAATTCAATCGAGTTGAACAGCACGGGCGATGTCTTTATCGTGATGGTTTATCACGGGCACACAACAGAGCGTCTTTCGACAGCCGTCACAGCAATCCAAGCTTCGAACGCACTGCCGGCGGGATCGCATCGCGGTGCAGCAGAATGGACATGGTCTTGTATGCGACAAAGGCTTCCGACGCATAGAAAAAGCCGTCGTACTTGCTGTTTTTCACGCCCCAGGAATTCTTGACATAGTAATACTTTGTCCCGTTCTGATCCTCCGCTACCCCGGTGATATGCATGCCGTGGTCGTCGGTAGTAGTGTAGTTGTCGAAGGCCTTCTGCCGCAGCTCCTGCGTAATGGTCTTTTCCTTCACCGGTACGAGGAACACACTGTCACGCTCGCTCTTCTCCATCTCGTCCCAGTCCTTCTCCGTGATCACCGCGATGCCCTTCTTGAAATTGAAGCCGGGTTCACTGACGTCGCTGGCCCAGGCGACGGTGTAGCCGTGGTCGATTGCGTATGTGATCGTCTCCATGAGCTCGCTGAGCGGCACGTTGTGCACGAGACCATAATCCCAATTGTCCGGTACCTCGAGCACGAACTCCTGATAAAACGGATGATGCGTGAAGGAACTCAGCATGACGTAATCGGTGGGATCGAGCTGCAGGACCTGATCCGCGAAGCTTCGCGGCGTATACGGCTTGTCCTTCCAAGTGAATTGCGCGGGATATGCTCCCAGGTAGGCGTCGAGAATGCCGGCCAATCCGTCATCCCATACGGGAGTGAGCCGCCGGTTCGGATTTTTGATCAGCGCTTCGACATAGCCCTTCAGCACGGCATCCAGTTCTCCGTGTATGTGTTTCTCCTCACCGTAGGCGAGGCCCGGATATGCCCCGTCGGGCACCATGCCGAGATCGCGGAGAATGGCAATGACGTCATTGTATGCGCCGCCGCCGGCGAAACTCGCATTTCCGTGCATGCGCACGTACTTTTGCGCCTTGCGTTCGTAGACGTTGCGCACGATAAACATCTCCGAGAGATCGAATTCCCCGCGTTCCATGCGCAGCAGTTCGGATTCCAGCATGGAAATCGCGGAAAAACTCCAGCAGGTGCTGGTACGGTACTGATTCCTGACCGGAGTGGCGGGCAGGTGCTTGAGCATGGTGAACTTGTAGCCGCTTTCGCTTGAGGTGTCGTCGTCCTGCGCAGGTGAGGTCAATGGAAGAATGAGAAGAGCGATGAGGAGAAATGGAAGTGCGTGTTTCATGTTAACCTCTTAACCTTTTAACCCTTTAACCTTTTAACCTTTTCACGTTCTATCAAACACCGACCCGCTCCCCGGCTGATACAGCCGGTTGTAGGTCCGCTCGGCGTACGTGTCCGTCATCCCCGCGATGAAGTCGGCGAGTATGCGGAGGCGCTGTTCCTCGGTCGCCGCCTCACGCAGGAGATGACCGTGTTTTCCGCCGAGCAGTTCCGGTGATTCGTCGTACGCCCGGAAGATTTTCTCGATGATGAGACCGCCGCGGTATTCGAGACTCTGTACTCCCGGACCGTTGATGACGATGTCGTACACGGAATCCTTCAGCGCGTCGAGCACGATGCGGTCGTCCTGCGGCAGCACGACGTTCCATCGCAGGCGGGGGTGTTCGAACACCGGATTCTCGACGAGTTCCGCCGCGCCGATCAGGCTGCTGATCAGTGCCGAGCCGGCGTCTTTCTTCTCGTAGAGTGCGTCGCGGCGCGAGCCCCCCGCGCCGCGTCCCATCTGCAGGATCAGCTTGGCGTAGCGGTCGTAGACGGACGGATTCGCAAAGCGGTCCCGCTGTATGTAATCGAGAATCTGTTCCGGCGTGATGAGATGCGAAAAGAAGGCATCCTCCACGTCATGTGTGCCATAGGCGATGTCGTCGGCCAGCTCGACAACGCTCGCTTCCAGTGTTTTGTGCCGCGTGCGTGCGTGTTTGTCACGGCGCGTGTCGAAGCGCAGGAATTCCTCCCGGTCGGAAGCGGGAAAGGGCTCGAGCAGCCAGTCGAGCAGCGCCGCTTCCTCGTTGTGAATGCATTTCGGCGGCGCCCAGGGCTTGAACGGCGGTGCCTCCCCCGATCGCGGATAGCGCTTCGTGTTGACCAGATCGCGATACAGTCCCGGATACTTGAGCACGCCCTGCAGTGTGGCGCGTGTGAGGTTGAGTCCGTGCCGCTCGCCGTGCGCTTCCAGGGCCTCCTGCGTCAGCAGGCGCAGGGTCTGTCCATTCCCCTCGAAACCGTTGTCGCGTGCGGGCAAACGCGTCCATACGCAGTGGTTGAGCGCCTCCTCACCGCGATGTCCGAAGGGTGGATGACCGAGATCATGCGCGAGACAGGCCGCCTCGATCAGACTCGTGTCCACCGGACCCCCGAGCGCCTCGTACTCCTTTCGCACCGATCCGAGCGGATACTCTGGCCAGATGGCACGGTTGATCGTTGCCGTAAGCCCGCGGCCAAGATTGCTCACTTCCAGTGTGTGCGTCAGTCGTGTGCGAAGGAATTCCGATTCCCCGAGAGCGAAGATCTGTGTTTTGGATTGCAGGCGCCGAAAGGAGAAACTGTGGATGATGCGCGCGCGATCGCGTTCGAACGGATCGCGGTGATCGTTCGGACGCGCCGTCGCCGCGCCGAGCCGTTCGGTGTCCTCGGCATGATAAAGGGGGGAAATATGATAGAAGGGATGCATGCGTGCGGCGGTAGATTCGACCGTGAAATATCAACAAAACATACGGAAAATGCATGTGACTGCGTAATATCGACAGATACCCAATCGGCCGGACACGTCGCCGGGATTTCCGAACAGCTCCGTACGGTCAAAGCTGCCGGAGTATTGACGAGTGAATCAATATGAAGAAATTCGGTGCCCCGCCTCCGTATTGACACTTTCCCTGCAATTGCATAGAATATCCCGAAATTGAAAAAAGTTCGCCGATATTTCCCCAACCGGCATGAATGAACGCTATATAGGAAGAGCGGAGACGTTTCGCGCCTGACCGTCTCCGCCAGTGAACGATTCCCTTCACGTACGTGCGGCGCGATATCAGGCGCGCGCGTCGCGCAATGCAAGGA
>JAFGKR010000228.1 GCA_016928515.1 Bacteroidota bacterium
AGACCTATGACAAGCCGGGTGCATGTCCCGTCTGCGGCATGGACCTGGTCGAGAAGGGGAGCGATGCCGACGACCATGACGGCCATGATCACGACGAGCATGAGCACGAGATGTGATCCTCACACTTCAGGACACAGAACACAGAACGGGCGGCCAGATGGCCGCCCGTTTTCTTCGGTGCCTCGTGCGAGGCGATTCCGGGGAACGAAATGCACAGTATTCTTTTCATGTGACATATTCTGTACAGAAATCTGTACGCTTCTGTACAGAATAATAGGTTGCTTTGTAGGTATTGGCGGTGTCCGGGGATATGATGCTTCCTGTAATACACTTATTTTTCATGTATTTATGGATCCGAAACCGGATTATATCCATATTCGTACATGAAATGCTGAATCGTCACAAATATCTTCTCCGTGAAATAACGCGCAGCGTCAGCTCATCAAGTTTCATTCTCCATTGAATACCGACGTAATAAATACTCCGCGTTGGCGGCCATCCTTCTGCTGTTCACATGTCCCTGCGCGGAGTGGATACAACGCCATGGAAGGCTCTCGAAGACGGAGCCGTATCGATGCTCGAAGGAGCGTAGGTGCTCCTCAATAACGTATGGTCTTTTTCCAAGTTCACTGAAAGACAGCCTGATCGCGTGACTACTTGACAGGTTGTATATCATATGTTATATTTGCAGGTCCCTGGAACACATATTGATTTCAAGAGATGGATCAGAACAGGCCGACGGATTACGCAGCACAAATCAAGCACCTTCGGATCAGGAAGGGTCTCACGCAAGTGGAGTTTGCAGAGCAATTGGGGCTGTCGTTTCCAACAATCAATCGATGGGAAAACGGGCAGTCGAAACCGTCCCCTCTCTCCTGGAAAAGAGTGTTGGAGTTCGCGACAACTACCGGTGCCGCTGATACGGTGACTGAGCCTGAGCCACCTCCTTATCGACACGAACCGCCCACCATTGACTTCACAACCAGACCAGAACTCGTTCGATCCCTGGTCGAGGGAGAGAGGCTTTCATTCGGGCATCTTGCGAACCCTGCCTTTGCCACCGAAATTGCCAGCATCGATCCACTTCCGCACCAACGGATAGCGGTCTACGATCACATGCTGAAGCAATCGCGTCTGCGTTTCCTGCTCGCTGACGATGCAGGTGCCGGAAAAACCATTATGACCGGACTTTACATCCGGGAAATGCTCTCCCGCCGCTTGCTGAAGCGCGTACTGATTGTTCCGCCTGCGGGCCTGACTGGAAACTGGCAGAACGAGCTGCGCTCGCTATTCAGCCTATCCTTCGAGATTGTCAGCGGAAGCGACGCGCGCACCGGCAATCCGTTTGTTGGTCCCCAAAGCGACCGGGTCATTGTCAGCGTCGACACGCTGGCGGGTGAGAAGGTCTACTCCCGCCTGAGCGACGAAGAGGTCGAACCGTATGAACTGGTGGTGTTCGACGAGGCACACAAACTCTCCTGCGACCGGGGAAACGATTTCCGCATCCGCAAGACCGGCCGCTACAAACTCGCGGAGGCGATTGCGGGAGCACAAAACGGTGATCGGGGTTGGCATCTCCCCTGGCATGCGCACCACCTCTTGCTCCTGACAGCTACGCCACATATGGGGAAGGACTTCCCCTACTACGCCTTGTGGCGATTGCTCGAACCTGAAGTGTTCTCCACACCCGATGCTTTCGATCAGTTCCCCACAAATCAACGTCGCCATTACTTCATCCGTCGCACCAAGGAAGAAATGGTGCGTCTTGATGGGCAACCTCTATATCCCAAGCGTCTGTCTGACACTCTCGGCTATGCGCTTTCCCGAGGCGATGTCAGTGAGCAGAGATTGTACGATGAGACCACAGAGTATCTGCGCTATGTCTATAATCGGGCCAAGGTGCTGAACCAATCGGCTGCCCGACTCGCGATGGGTGTATTCCAGCGCCGTCTGGCAAGTTCCACCTATGCTCTGCTTTGCTCTTTCGAACGACGTATCGGGAAACTAGAGAAGATCATCGATGATGTCCAATCGGGACGACTGACTATTGAGCAACTCCTGACGCTTCAGAGGAGAATTCGGGAGGATGACGACGTCTTCGAGTCAAAGTCGGCAGACGAAGAGGACACCGAGAACGGTGCTGAAGAGAATGAGGTCGCCGAGGACGCTCTCCTCCAAGGTGTGATCGCCGCTTCTCTGGCAGACCTCATTGCTGAGAAAGACCAAGTTTTTCAATTACGAAATCTGGCTGATGACGTCCATCGAAGTGGGACCGAATCAAAGTTTGACAAGTTGCGTGAGATAATCATTGAAGAAAGGTATGCGCGAGAGAAGTTCATTATTTTCACGGAACATCGCGACACCCTTGATTTTCTCGTTCGTCGACTGAGCGGCATGGGATACACGGAGCAGATCACCCAAATCCATGGCGGGATGCACTACACGGAACGCCAGGAACAGATTGAACGGTTTCGTCTACCTGCCACACAGGGCGGCGCCCGGTTCATGGTTTGCACGGATGCGGCCGCAGAGGGTGTGAATCTCCAGTTTTGCTGGATCATGATCAATTACGACGTGCCCTGGAATCCTGCGCGGCTCGAACAACGCATGGGCCGCATCCATCGATACGGGCAGAAGCACGATCCTGTGATCATTTTGAACCTGGTAGCTCCCGCTACGCGAGAAGGTCGGGTTTTGAAGACCTTACTCGACAAGCTGGAGAAAATCCGTAAGCAACTGAAGTCTGACAAAGTATTCGATAGTATCGGGCGTATTTTCAGCGAGGTTTCCATCAAGGCATATATGGAGCGAGTAGCGTCCGGCGATGATCCCGACCTGATCGCCAGGGAGTTGGATGGCCGGCTTACAAAGGAACAGGTCAGGGCCATCCAGGAGCAGGAGAAACACCTGTATGGTGACGGCGGCGATGTGAAACGGGAACTGCCTCGCTTGCGGGAGAGCGTCGAACACGAAATGTATTACCGCCTTATGCCAGGCTATGTGCGGAAGTTTATCGCATCGACAGCCCCCCTGGTCGGCATGGAGATCGAAGGCGATCTGGGTGGCTTCTTCAATCTCCTGCCTGCAGCCAAGGGTGCCGTCGATCCTTTGCTCTCCGCCATCGAAACCTATCCTCCCGCTCAGTCCCAAAGGCTTTCGATCCTCAGACCCGATGATCGCCAGTCGTGCATTTGGGTTCATCCAGGAGAACCCGTGTTCGAACGCTTTCGGGAGATCGTAAGACAGAAGTTGGGCCGGGATGCTTTGCGGGGAGCTGTCTTTGTCGATCCAACCGTGGATAAGCCGTACCTGTTCCATCTTGCACGGTTGACGGTCATCCGAAAAGGCGATCCGGGGATTCCAGAATTGGCCCGCGAGGAAACGGTCGAGTGTCGTCTCGTTGGCCTCAAGCAGACAGAAAGCGCCGAAATCAGTCCCTGCCCCGTCGAACACCTGTTGCTGCTTCGAGGAGGGCAAGGGTTGCCTCACCAAGCCCAACGGATGGCTCTGGATGCCGGACGCCAGAGGGATCAAGCGCGGGCCTGGCTCACGGAGCGTGTGTGTCGCTCACTTGCCGTGGAATGCCGGGAGCGTCGCATGGCATCGCTGCCCGAGCGAGAAGCCTTCGTGAAACGTGGATACGACTTTCAGGAAGCGGAACTTGCCACCGCTCGGACAAAGATGGCGCAGAAAGCACGCACAGGCAACAAGGGAGCTGCAGCGGAACTCACAAATATCAAGGCGCAGCAACGGGAGATCGGCGCTCGCAGAGAACGCGCGTTGGCCATCATCCATAGAGAGCCTGAACTGTTTGTTCCGGGGGATGTGGATTTTATCGCCCATGCCCTCGTGGTGCCCGCTACTGATCCCGCCGAAATTGAATGGAGAGATGCCAATGTCGAGCAGATCGCGATGGATTTGGCAAAGGCCTTCGAAGAGGCGGAAGGCGCGACCGTCAAATTTGTCCATACTCCCGGTTTCGCCAGGGCTGCGGGCCTTCCGGATCATCCGGGTTTTGACCTTCTGAGTCTGCGCCACGGTAATCAGCAACGCTGCATTGAGGTGAAGGGTCGTGTGGGCACGGGCGAGATTGAAATTACGGACAACGAATGGGCGCGCGCCTGCAATCTGCGCAGTGATTACTGGCTCTATGTCGTTTACCACTGCGGTACTTCGACACCGCAACTCGTGCGAGTCCAGGACCCCTTCGGAAGTCTCCTCGTTCGTCCATTCAGCAGGACTCAGTCCGTAGAGCGCACCATTCGCGCAAGCGTCGAGTCGAGCGGAGTCAGAATTGGGCACACGCAGATATTGGAAGTTGGGGATCTTTAGACGATAAATTTTATCACGTAATCGGAGGTTCTCATGGCAAAGATAGAAGGTATCAGAATCAAGAACTTCAGGTCACTGAGGGATGTGACACTCGGAAAACTATGGAGTGTTCAACAAGAGACCCCATTAACACCGATGACTGCCGTAATCGGGAAAAACGGCGTTGGGAAAAGCACGCTATTCGACGCTTTTGGTTTCCTGGCAGACTGTCTCCGATCCGGAGTCGAAGAAGCCTGCGAACTGCGTGGGCGAGGCGGATTCAGCCGTATCCGCTCTCAAGGGCAATCCGGCCCGCTTGAGTTCGAAATCTACTACAAGGAGGACGGGAACGCACGTCCAATCACATATGAATTATCGGTCGCCCTGGATACCTCTGATCGGCCATTTGTACAAAAGGAGAGACTTCGTCAACGAAGAAAAGGACAGAAACACGGTTGGCCATTTTCCTTTCTGATTCTGAACGAAGGCAAGGGGGTTGCCTGGAAGGGGGAAACGGAAGGAACCCAAATTGATGAAGGAATAGGTCAGTTTGATCTGACAGATCTGATTGATTCAATCGAACGAGGACCACTACAAGAAGAGAGCCGGGAAACCGAGGTCGTCGAACTTGAGGATATTCGGCGTCTCGGAATTGCCACGCTTGGCTCTCTGAAACAACATCCGAGAATATCCGCATTTCGGCAATTTATCGAGGGATGGTATCTCAGCTATTTTACGCCGGATGCCGCACGCAGTCTTCCGATGTCTGGCGCGCAGAAACACCTCAATATGCATGGGGACAATCTTGGTAATGTCGTTCAATATATGGAGAGAGAGCATCCCAAACGATTTCAGTCCATTCTTGACCGGATAGCAGACAAGATTCCCGGGGTTCAGAAAATCGATACTGATAAAACCGCAGACGGCAGACTCCTTCTGCGGTTCAATGACATGGGTTTTAACGATCCGTTCTACGCGCAGCAGATGTCCGACGGTACACTGAAAGTGTTTGCGTACCTGCTTTTGCTTGAAGATCCCACACCGCCGCCATTCCTTTGCATCGAGGAGCCTGAAAATGGTCTTTATCATAAGCTGCTTGAATCGCTTGCCCGCGAGTTCAGAGAACATGCCACAGGGAGGAAAGGCGGCTCTCAGGTTTTCATCACAACACATCAACCGTACTTCGTGGATGCTCTTTCCCCGGAAGAGGTTTGGATTCTGGAGAAGGGCAAGGATGGCTTTTCCTCCATCAAACGAGCAAGTGAAAACAAGATTGTGAAGAATATGGTCGACGAAGGTTTACCGTTGGGTGGTCTTTGGTACAGCGATTATCTGGATGCGAGGTAATTCATGCATTTTGAATTCCTCGTTGAAGATCAATCAGGCAAGAAAGCCCTCGAAATCCTTGTACCCAAGATCATTGGAGACAGCCATACATTCAAAGTGCATGCATACAAGGGAATCGGACGTATTCCGAAAGGCATGCGTGATACGCGGAATGCGAGTCACAGGATTTTACTCGAAAACCTCCCGAAATTGCTGAAGGGATATGGCAAGACGTTTTCCGGGTATGGGTCGATGTATCCCGCTTCAGTTTTTCTCGTTTGTGATCTGGACGATAAATGTTTTCGCGCGTTTCGCCAGGAATTGCTTGAAGTCCTGGGCTCTTGCAACCCCAGCCCAACTACCCGCTTCTGTATTGCGATAGAGGAAGGAGAGGCGTGGTTTCTCGGAGATTTCAATGCCCTTAATAAAGCCTATCCCAATGCAAAACAGGATGTACTTGACCGTTACTCGCAGGACAGCATCTGTGGAACGTGGGAGTTGCTGGCCGATGCGGTTTACCCCGGAGGGGCGGCACATCTGGAAAGTCGGGGATGGCAAGCAGTCGGAATGGAGAAATCGAATTGGGCTGAGAACATATCGCCATACATGGATATAAACAGCAATCGCTCTCCGAGCTTTATCTATTTTAGAGACAAGTTACTGGAACTGGTCGGTACCTGATACCGGCAGTGGAAAAGACTGCCGGAAACTGCCGGGTGGGGCATTTTCAGTGCCGGAATTGCCGGATAAAACGAGGAGCATGGAATGACCGATAAACCCAGACTGATAGAACGCGTGTTTCCGCTGAAGCAAGCTTCCCTGACTTCGGTGCATGAGAAAAATGTGCGGCATGGGCATATCTCGACGTTGCATATCTGGCCGGCGCGTCGGCCGCTGGCGGCTTGCCGGGCGGCGCTGCTGGCGACGCTGTTGCCGGACCCCGGTACACCCGAGGAGCGGCGGGAACTGTGCGAGCGGATCGGCGGGAAAGTCGTCGAGAAGATCGAGCGCAAGAAGATGCCCAACGGCAGCGTTGTCGAGCGTGTGAAGGAAGAGGTCGAGGACGGTATCCTGAACTGGATCGGCACGGAACCCAGGTCGGGAGGCAAGAAGAAGATCGACGAGTACCGGGCACTGGTCGCACATCGGGAGTCGGAACTGAACTGGTTCCGCAATGAGATAAAGAAGGCCTATGGGGGCCGTGCGCCGCGTGTGCTCGATCCGTTCGCAGGCGGCGGAGCGATCCCGCTCGAAGCCATGCGCCTGGGCTGTGAGACCACGGCGGTCGACATCAACCCGGTTGCCTGGTTCATCCTCAAATGCACGCTGGAGTATCCGCAGAAACTCGCGGGCAAGACGCATCCC
>JAFGKR010000038.1 GCA_016928515.1 Bacteroidota bacterium
CAGCCGTCGGCGTACGAGAACATCTCCTGGGCGATCTCGAGCGGCGTCTTGTCCTGATAGCCATCTTCGCGTGTCTTGATGAACCAGGCATTCTCCGCGAAGCGGCAGGCGTCCATGAAGAGCGGGAGTCCGTACTTGTCGCAAACCGCACGGGTTTGACGAATGTTCTCCATGGATACGGGCTGTCCTCCACCGGAATTGTTCGTGACGGTGATCATGACCAGTGGAATGCGGTCGACACCGTATTCCCGGATGACCGATTCGAGTTTCCCGATATCCATGTTCCCCTTGAAATCGGCAACGATCTCGGGGTGCTTTCCCTGCTCGTTGAGACAGTCGATGGCAAGCGCACCGGAGAATTCCACGTTTGCTCGCGTGGTATCGAAATGCGTATTGTTGGGAACGACTTTGCCTTCACCACCCACGATGGAGAACAGGATCTTCTCCGCCGCCCGTCCCTGGTGTGTGGGAATAATGTGTTTGAGTCCGGTAATCTTCGTGACCATGCGGTGCATACGGTGGAAACTACGCGAGCCGGCATAGGATTCATCACCGTCGAGCAGACCGGCCCACTGCTTCGAGCTCATCGCGGAAGTCCCGCTATCAGTCAGGAGATCGATCAGCACGTTCTCCGCATCGATGAGGAAGGTGTTGAATCCCGCTTCAGCAAGAATTTGCCGACGTTGTTCGTATGTCGTGAATGTGATGGGTTCGACCGTCTTGATTTTGAACGGTTCGATGACTGTTTTGATATAGCTGTCTCTGATCATGGCAGGTGCGAATGGGTGAATGGTGAAATGGATGGTTTCCGCGGCGGGACACAGCCCGGTAGGATCAAGGGAAAATAAGGCTTTTCCGTCTTGTTTTCAAAGCAGCGGTCATGAAAAAGCCGGATCATGATCCGGCTTCTTCTGGCTGTTTCTCTTCGGACTTCCGCTTGCGACTGCGTCGGCTTTTCTTCTGCCCGTCGGTCGAATAGTAATAATAATTCTGATAGTAGTAGCGATAGTAGGAGTAATAGACCTTGTTCGCATTGAAGCGGTTCACCACGGTACCGAGGATGTTCGCATGATTCGCCTGCAACATCTCGACGGCCTTTTCCAGTCCGAGGCTTTTGGTCTGCCCGGCAGAGACGATGATGACCGCACCATCGGTATACTTGGCCAGCACGAGGGTGTCGGCCATGGCAATGACCGGAGGCGCATCGAAAAGAACCAGATCATAGTGCTGTCGGACCAGCGTGACGAATTTCTCCATCTTGGCGGAACCGAGAAGCTCAGCAGGATGACTGGGAATATTGCCGCAGGGGATGATGTGCAGTCCGGGTACCATCGTTTTCTTGATGCATTCCCTGACAGGGACTTCTCCGATGAGCGCATTGGACAGTCCGGGTTCGCGCGGGGCATCAAAGATCTGATGCTGCACCGGACGCCGGAGGTCAGCGTCGACGAGCAGGACCTTGCGTCCACTGTTCGCGGCACTGACGGCAAGGTTCGCGATGGCGGTGGATTTCCCTTCCTTGGGAGCCGGACTGGAGAACACCACGGCCTTGGATCGCCCATGATCCGGCAGAGAATTTTCGATGGACGTCCGCATGGTCCGATATGATTCACTGGGCGGGGATTGTGGTGCCGTAAGGGTGACCAGGGTCTGATTCCGATCGAGCTTGTTGTCTTCCGACCCGAAGGCCGGGATAAATGACAGGACCGTCAGGCCGAGCTTCTCGACGTCCTCGGGGCTGCGGATGGTGGTATCCATGTATCGCAGCAGAATGGCAACACCGAAGCCGAGGCCGAGACCGACCAGTATACCGAGAATCATGTTCATGGGACGGTTCGGTTTCACGGGTCGACCTGGCACTTTGGCGCGATCGACAATATCCACGTTCCCCATGGTCGTCTGTTCGTTGATCAAGGCTTCCTGATACTTTTCATCCAGCAGGGAAAACAACTTGTCGTAGCTCTGTCGGCGACGCTCGAGGCGAGCAAATTCGATGGTCTGGGACGGAATCGCATCGAATTTCTTGTTGTACTGGGCGATGGTCTCATCGAGACTGTTGATTCGAGCGCGCATAGACTCGATTTCGATATCCTTCTGCAGAATTTTCTGCCGCAATTCGCGTGCATATTCAACGGGTGTGCCGGTGAGATCTCCTGCATCCTGCAGATTCTTGCTTGCCACGTCGATCTGCGCCAGCACTTCGTTCAACTGCTTCCGGTATTCCTCGATATCTCTTCGCGCATAGGGTTCGAGTTCCGGCCGTGTCTTGAGTGTCTGCTTTCTGTTGAACTCGGCTGTCTGAATACGGGCCTCGAGTTCGACCTTTTTTTCGAGAAGCTTTTTGAGCTGCGGGTCCACCCCATCCTTCAATTGCTGAGCGAGATTCGGTTCGATCTGCTTGAGCTGGGCACGAAGTTCATTGCGGATTTTCTCCGCCGACTGCATCTCGATGACCGTTTGCTCCCGCTGCGCCTCGTACGTGGAGAGCTGGGAGATAAGATTGCTGGTCTCGGCATCGAGACTCACAAAACCCTTGGATTGTTGAAATCCGCGGACAAAATTTTCGACCTGCGCCAGTGAATCCTTCTTGTCGTCAAGCTGATTCTCGAGGAAACTCCGGGCGGTGGTGACACTTTGCCGTGCAGATTCAAGGTTGCGTTGCTGATAGGCATCGACGAAGAGATTCGCCAATGTGGCGGCTTCGACAGGTGAGGTGCTGGAGACCGAAATCCGTATGAAATCGACTCCGCGCACCTGTTCGGCTCCCATCTGTGCACGAGCGCGCGCGGCGACCATGGCCGGATCCGCGAGTCGGGACGAGGTATCGAGTTTTGCCATCCCCATGGAAACGAAGAAATCCTCAATGTTCAGCTGCCGGGCAATTTTCCGTAGGGTGGAGGGTCGCTGCCGCGCCTTGAGAATCGGCATGGTATCCGCAAGCGCATTGAGGTCGCGGCGGCTGTGCATCAGCATGGTTGCGACTCGTTCGGCGATGTCATCGCTCTGCAACATCTGGATTTCGTTCGCAAGTATGCGCTCTCCTCCCCATCCGAGTCCTTCAAGTCCCCCCTGCCCGGCTTGACCGCTGAGAAGATCTTTCGACGGTTTGAGACGAACGGTCGCTCCGGCCGCATAGATATCGTCCTGCTGCATGGTATACAACCATGTCGCCGCGACCACGATCACGAAAATCGCGAGAATCACCCATTTCCCCTCGAATGCAATGCGCAGATATTCCTGCACCTGCTTATTGAAATCGTCTCTTGCAGTCATTCAGGCTTCACTCACCTTCTACGATGTCACACCGCGCGCATGGACCGGGCGCATATGATCCTCGGGACACCCCCGGGGACTGTATTCCTCAACCTACTTCGTGAGATTGATCACCGCAACCGTCGATGTCACGATCGATGCGATCGCAACGATGATCTGAGCGATACGCAAAACCATGTTGCTCTGTTCCTGTCCATCAACGATAATCAAATCGCCGGGGAAGAGCAAAAGTTCGGACGTCACCGTCGGGACGTCGCGCAGTTCCAGATATTTTTCGAGATCCAACTCGAACACTTCGGCAATTTCGTTTTCGCGATCGGCGCCGCCCTTTCGAACGATCTTGATTCTGTACAGGTAGGCTTCCGTCCCTCCCCGCGTGAGCGGACCGCCGCAGTAGGAGAGCAGATCGAGAAGGTTTGTTTCGCAGGGGACGCGATAGCGCCCCGGATTCCCCACATACCCCCAGACACTGACCATGAGATCGCAACCGCTTCCGGCGGAGAAATTGTAATACGATCCGCCTTGATTGGCAAAACTGGGTCGGTTGAGCAGGCTGCCGTCGTCAAGAATCTGCGCCTGGAGTGACGCAGATCCCAGAACGACGATCACGAACAGATATGCGGCGATTGCGCGCACTCAGGACTCCTCTTCTTTCGCGGCCTTGGCTTCCTCGATGATCTTCAGCTGCACCTCATGCGGTACTTCCTCGTAATGGGAGAATGCGCGCGTGTAGATACCCCGCCCCTGCGTAATGGAGCGCAACCGCGTCGCGTAGTTGTACAGTTCATTAAGAGGAACCTTGGCGCGGATGATCTGGAAGGGGCCTTCCGACTCCATACCCTGGATTTTGCCGCGATGGCTGGAAATATCACCCATCACATCGCCCATGAATTCATCGGGCACAGTGACCGTAATGTCATAAATCGGCTCAAGCATGGTTGGGCTGGCTTCCTGCACGGCCTTCTTGAATGCCATCTGTGCGGCCGTCTTGAAGGCCATTTCATTCGAGTCGACGGTGTGCTGGCTCCCGTCATACAGCGTCACTTTCACATCCACCATCTGGTAGCCGGCGACCACGCCGCGGTTCATCTGCTCTTGTATTCCTTTGTCAACCGCCGGAATGAAGCGGTTGCTGATCACGCCTCCAACGATATTGTCGACGAATTCGTATCCTTCGCCGCGCTGTGTCGGATCGAGCTTGATGTACACTTCCGCATACTGCCCGGCGCCACCGGTCTGCTTCTTGTGACGATACGAGACGTCCGCGCTCTTGCGGATCGTTTCGCGGTAAGGAATGCGGGGCGGCTTGAGTTCGACATCCACACCGAAGCGCTGCTTGAGGCGCTTTGTCATGGTATCGATGTGGATTTCACCCTGTCCGAGAACAATGGTTTCCCCGGTTTCCTGGTCGACCTTGACCTGGAAGGAGGGGTCCTCCTCGTGCAAGGTATGCAGTCCCGTGCCGATTTTCTCCTCGTCACCCTTGGTCTTTGACTTGACTGCGCTGGCCATGACCGGATCCGGAAACGCAATCTTCGGCATTTCGACGGCGAAAGATTTGGATGCGAGCGTATTGTTGGTGTGCGTGTCCTTGAGCTTCACGACCGCACCGATGTCGCCGACCGGAACCTTCGAGACCTCGAAGCGGTCGCGTCCACGGAGCGCATAGAGCTGATTGAGCCGTTCCGACTTCCCGCTGTTCTGGTTCACAAGATCCATGCCTGCGGTAATCGTTCCGCTGTAAACGCGGAAGAGCGAGAGTTCACCGACATGCGGTTCGGAGATGGTTTTAAATATGAATGCCGCGATATCGCTGCTTGCCGGGTCAGGTGTGATGGTGACGGTTTCGTTCTTCCCCGCTTTGAGTGCTTCGAAGGTTTTCCCCGTGATCGGATCGGGACAATAGTTGATGATGAATTCCATCATCCGGCCGACGCCGATGTTCATGTCCCCCGCCATGCAGAAGACCGGAAAGATCTTGCGTTCGCGGATCGCGGTTTTAAAGCCTTCTGCCAGTTCCTCGTCCGAGAGTGTGCCTTTTTCGAAAAAGGCGTTCAGCAATTCCTCTGATGACTCCGCCACTTTTTCGAGCATCGCCTGATGCTCGATCTCGACACGCTCCTGGAATTCGGCCGGAACCTCCGATTCCTCGTACTTGCCACTGCCGTCTGTGGCGAATGTCATGAGCTTCTTGCGAACGACATCGATGCACTTGTTGAAATTCGGTCCCTTGTTGACCGGGAACTGGGCGACAATAAGATCCGGGCCAAATCGGGTTCTGGCTTCCTCATATACCCGTTCGAAATCGGCATGCTCGTTGTTCATCTTATTGACCGCGATAACGACGGGGACATTGGCCTTTTCGACGTATTTCCACACGAGTTCACTGCCGACTTCCACACCCTCGACGGATTTCAGGACGAGCAATGCGGTATCCACCACATGAAGGCTTGAAACCACATCCCCGATGAAGTCGGAGTACCCCGGCGTATCGAGGATATTGAGCTTGTTCCCCATGAATTCGGTGGACAGCAGAGTGCTGTTGATGGAGATCTGCCGCTCGATTTCGTCGGAGTGATAGTCCGAGACCGTGGTCCCGTCCTCGATGCGGCCGATGCGCGTAACTGCGCCGGAGGTGAGCAGCATGGCGTCGGCAAGCGTCGTTTTTCCGGAGCTTCCGTGGCCAATCAGGGCCACATTCCTGATTTTGTCGGGGGTGAATTCTTTCAAGGGTTCCTCCTTGCGATAAGCGTATAGAGAACATCGATTTCGACATCGTACAATCCCTAAATTTAGGGGGGGTTGTTCTAAGTTGCAAATACGATCGACTCCCTTGGTTTTCCCTTGCCGAGTCGATATATTTTCTGGAATACAATGCGCCGCATGAACGCTGAAATCCTTTCCATTGGTGATGAACTTCTGATCGGCCAGGTCGTGAATACCAACGCATCCTGGCTGGGGGAACAATGCAGTCTCCTCGGGATTCAGGTCCGACGAATCACCACCGTCGGGGATGACCGGGAAGAGTTGCTCGCAGCCTTTGCTCGCGCCTGGGAGGAACAGGACGTGGTGATTGCCACGGGCGGACTCGGTCCCACACACGACGACATTACCAGGGAAGCGATATGCGCCTTTTTCGACACCGAGCTCGTCCTGGATACATCCGTACTGCGTGATATCGAATCCCTGTTTGCCGACCGGAAGCGGGCGGTCACCAACGTCAATCGGGATCAGGCCATGGTGCCGGTGGGGGCGACTGTCATCCACAACGAAGACGGTACCGCACCCGGCTACCACTTCGAACGCGAGGGCAAACACTTTTTCGTGACCCCCGGCGTCCCTTACGAAATGCATGCAATGGTGGAAAAGTATGTTCTCCCTCGTCTGCGGGCCGCCTTCCGCAGTCCACGTGGATCCCTGACGCTGCTCACCACCGGCATCCCTGAATCCACCCTCTCGGACGCACTGCCTGGCATCGATCGTCTGGTCGAGGGGACACGGATCGCTTTCCTTCCCTCTCCACTCGGGGTACGTATTCGCATCACCGCACAGGGCGATGACGAACACACGGTGCGCGACCGGCTGCAGCAATTGCGCTCATTTATCGAGGAACGGAGCGGCGAGTACCTTTTTGGCACCGGAACGCAAACGCTGGAGGAAGTTGTCGGAACCCAGCTGCGCGACGCCGGCATGACAGTAGCCGTGGCGGAATCCTGCACCGGCGGACTGATCACCGACAAGCTGACCAACGTCCCCGGCAGCAGTCAGTGGTTCAATCATGGGATTGTCGCCTACAGTAATGAAAGCAAGATCGAACTCCTGGATGTCGATCCCACGATCATACGAAGCCACGGAGCTGTGAGCCGGGAAACAGCGGAGGCCATGGCCAAAGGCATTCGTCGACGCGCTGCAACGGATTTCGGCATTTCCACGACCGGCATCGCTGGTCCCAGCGGCGGATCCACCGAGAAACCGGTCGGGCTGGTGTGGATCGGCATCAGCAGCGACGCGGGGACGTTGGCCCATGATTTCTATTTCGGTCCACACCGGATCCGCACCAAGCAGCGCGCGGCGCAAGCAGCGATGGACATGCTGCGCCGACGCGTGTGTTCCCTTCCTCCGATACCCACCGTTCTCACGGAGAGCTCATGACCATTCTGCAAAAAATTCTTGATGAGCAGGGTTTCGACCGCATGTTATCGCGGCTGGCCCATGAAATTCTCGAACGTAATCAAACTCTCGACAGCCTGGCCGTCATCGGTCTTCGCACACGCGGAGAATTCGTGGCTCGGCGTCTCGCGGCCAAGCTCGGCGAAATCGAGGGACGAACACCGGACCTCGGTGTACTCGACGTCACCCTGTATCGTGACGACGTCCGTCAGCATCTGCGGCAGCCCGAGGTTCGTGCAACGGAAATCACATTCGACATCACCGACAAACATGTCATCCTTGTCGATGACGTCCTCTTCACCGGCAGGACCGTCCGTTCCGCGCTCAACGCGCTCGTCGATCTCGGCCGCGCCCGCACGATTCAGCTGGTCGTGCTGGTCGACCGCGGGCATCGCGAGCTGCCGATCCGTGCCGATTTCACCGGGAAAAACGTGACCACGTCCCGTGGTCAGGAAGTTCGGGTCCGTCTCAGAGAAGTCGACGGGCACGACGGCATTGACCTGGTTTCCATCGAAGAATAACGAACCTCCCAGGAAACGGAGCTTTATGTCATCCCTGCAAATCAATCATCTGCTCGGACTGCAGCATGTGTCGCACGAGGACATCACGCTGATCCTTGATTCCACCGACACCTTTCTGGAGATTCTCGAGCGTCCCATCAAAAAAGTCCCGACCCTTCAGGGGAAAACCGTGGTGAATCTGTTCTTCGAGAACAGCACGCGCACACGGATCTCCTTTGAACTCGCCGAACGCCGTCTCTCGGCCGATGTCGTGAACTTCTCGGCGTCCACCAGCAGCGTCAGTAAAGGCGAAACTCTGCTCGATACGGCGCTGAACATCGAAGCAATGAAAGTCGATATCGTGGTTATGCGTCACAGCGCAGCCGGGGCCGGGCATTTCCTCAGTACCCGCTGCACGAGCCGCTTCATCAACGCGGGGGACGGAGCACACGAACATCCGACACAGGCCTTGCTCGACATGTGCACCCTCCGGCAGAAGCATGGGACGCTGGATGGACTCAATGTCTGCATCATGGGCGATATCGCGCATTCACGTGTCGCGCGTTCCAACATCTACGGACTGCTGACCATGGGAGCGAACGTCGCCGTTTGCGGTCCTTCGAGCATGATGCCGTACGAACTCGAAAGACTTCGCGTTCGCATCTTCACGAACGTCGAGGAGGCCCTGCAGTTCAGCGACGCGGTCAATGTGCTGCGCATCCAGCTCGAGCGCGATGCCGGGGCGAATTTCCCCACACTGCGCGAATACCACAATTCATTCGGCATCACCCGTCAGCGCCTTGACCGGCTCGGCCGCGACATTACCGTCCTGCATCCCGGCCCCATCAACCGGGGTGTGGAAATCGAATCGGAAGTAGCGGACGGTGCGTATTCGGTCATCCTCCCGCAGGTCACCAACGGCGTGGCCATTCGCATGGCGGTACTGTATCTTATCGGAACCAAAGCGGAGTGATCATGACATCGATTCTCTTCAAGAACGCCCGTATCGTCGATCCCGTCACGCAGACGGATACGGAACAGGATTTGCTGATTGTCGACGGGACCATCGAGCGTCTCGGTCCCGGACTTTCCTCACCGGATGCCGAGGAAGTCAATCTCCGTGGTAAGACGATCGTTCCCGGGCTCTGTGACATGCATGTGCATTTCCGCGAACCGGGTTTCGAACACAAGGAGGACATCCGCAGCGGTTCCGCGGCTGCGGCGGCAGGTGGCTTCACCGCGGTCGCGTGCATGCCCAACACGCATCCCACCATCGACACTGCCGCCGTGGTCTCCTTCATTTTCCAGAAAGCACAGGGATTGCCGGTGGACGTCTATCCCATCGCCGCCATCACCAAGGATCGCAAGGGTGAATCCCTGGCGCCTCTGCTGGAACTGCGTGAAGCAGGTGCGGTCGGTTTTTCCGATGACGGCAGCCCGCTGTTCAACACAAAAGTGCTGCGTATCGCACTGGAGTATGCGTCCATGCTCGACGTACCCATCATCCAGCACGCAGAGGATCCAAATCTTTTCACCGGCGGGGCAATGAATGAGAGCATCGTCTCGACGGAACTGGGGCTTCCTTCCATCCCGCGACTTTCGGAAGATGCGGTCGTCTCGCGCGACATCATGTTCACGGCCTATGTCAACGGGCGCTACCACCTCGCGCATATGAGCACCAGCGGCGCAGCGGATGCCGTTCGCGACGCGAAGGCACGCGGCCTGCGGGTCACTGCGGAGATCACACCACATCATTTCACGCTGACGGACGAAGCCGTTCGCAGTTTCGATTCCAACTTCAAGATGAACCCTCCACTGCGGACCGCCGACGATGTCCGGGCAATGAAGGAGGCGCTCCGCGACGGAATTGCCGACGCCATCGCCACCGACCACGCCCCGCACGCCACCTTCGAAAAGGAGGTGGAATTCGTGTACGCGCCCTTCGGTATCATCGGGCTCGAGACTGCCGTCGGACTCGCAGTCACCGAGCTGCTGCAGGAAAACTGGTTGACACTGCCACAGCTGATCGAGAAATTATCCACGAATCCCCGTCGCATTCTCGGACTCCCGGAACTGCGCATCGAGGAAGGAATGAAAGCAAACCTCACCCTGCTCGATCTGGAGGCGCAATGGACAGTGGATGTCCATCGCTTCAAGTCCAAGTCCCGCAACAGTCCCTTCCATGGCATGACACTGACCGGGAAACCTGTGGGCATATACAACAACGGGCAACTGGTACTGGCCGACTAGTCGGCACCGGTGGAACTTCACACCGAGCTTGTTCGTACAAATCTGTATATCCCGTTCATTGAATTCTATCAAAACAGAGGGTGTCGATATGAGATCTTTGCTCCTTTTCCTTGTCGTCGTCATGGTCACCGCGTGTTCATCCCGTGAAGAGAAATCCGACACTCCGGCAGGGACGGCGACCGAAACCGTTTCCGCCGACGTCATCGGCGGGGACATGGGGTATATCGTCGAAAACGCCCGTCTCACACCCGAGGGTGAGCAGGCGGAACTCAACATCAAGGGCGGGATGCAGCTCTCAAGCGGAGAATCACAGGTGCTCGTCATCCGGACGCAGAGTGAGGAAGGCGGTTTCACTGAGTGGCTGGCCCTGCAATATCCCGCCTTCTCCACCGGTGCCCGCCTGGAGTACGCCGCCGGAGACGACCGCACTGCTTTCTGGGTATTCGGAATCGCCGGAGATCAGGAAGTCATACGCCGCACCGGAACGGTCGAAGGAAACATCCGTTTCATCAAGCAGGAGCCGGCGGAGAATTCGCTCGGTCTCAATCGCAACGTGACCAATGGTGTCGGTGAAATTGAAGTCGTGGTCATGGGCATTGACAACGCAGATATCCCCGTCCAGTCGGAAAAGAAATATGCGGCGCGCTTCCGGCTTCCGATCATCACGCTGGGAGAACTCGCGCGCATCAACCAGCCCATTTAATCGCCCGTTCTTTTGTATATTTCCCGGGGCAGGCAGTGTTGTCTGCCCCTTCACTTTGTCTGTGCCACCGCCACGTTGAGCATGTCTCACGGAATCGATCCCGTCCCCGACATCTCGGTCGTCATCGTCAGTTACAACGTCCGGGATCTGCTGGAGAACTGTCTCCATTCGCTGACCTCCGCGCTCGAAGAGCTCGAAGCGGAGATTTTCGTCGTTGACAACAACTCCGATGACGGGACGGTGGACATGGTCCGCCAGCGTTTTCCCGGCATTCTTCTGATCGCAAACGATGAAAACATGGGATTCGCGCGGGCAAATAACCTTGCCCTCGCGCGTGCACGGGGACGCACGCTGCTGCTGCTCAATCCCGACACGCTGGTGCAGGAAGATACCATCACATCCATGCTCCGCTTTTTCGATGAGAACGAAGATGTGGGAATGGCGACCTGCAAGATCATCAAACCTGACGGTACACTCGAGCCCGGCTGCCGGCGCAGCTTTCCGTCGCCCTGGGTCTCGTTCACCAAACTGGCAGGTCTGAGCACGCTCTTCCCGCACTCCCGCCTCTTCGCCCGCTACAATCTCACCTACCTCAATGAGGACGAGACCTACGAGGTCGACGCCATCTCCGGATCGTTCATGCATCTGAGACGCGAGGTCTACGATGAAATCGGAGGACTGGACGAGAGCTATTTCATGTATGGAGAGGATCTCGACTGGTGTTACCGCACACAGAAAGCGGGATGGAAACTGTATTACGTGCACAGCACGAAAATTGTCCACTACGGGGGAGAGAGCACCAAGCGCAGCAGCATCGATGCCACGGCAGAGTTTTACCGCGCCATGCAGGTGTTCGCGAAAAACAATTTGCAGCTCTCCCGTTTCTCCCGCAGCATCATCACGATCGGCATCTGGCTGCGGGAAGCCCTGTCGCGATCACGATATGCTCTCTCGCGTTTCTGGCCGCTGTTCGCGGACGCGCTGACCACGGTGCTCGCCATGATGGCGGCGGAATGCATCCGTTTCGGGGGCTTGTTCCGTTTCCCTGATTACGCGTATCCCACCGTTTACTTCGCCGTGGTGGCCGTGATGTGGACGGGACTGCTGATCGCGGGAGCATACACACGGGAGCGTTTCAGTATCGTCCGATCCGCCCTGGGTGTATTGCTCGCCTTTCTCATCCTCTCCTCCCTGACGTTTTTCTTCAAGGACTGGCAGTTCAGTCGCATCGTCGTACTGATTGCGGGGGGATTGAATCTCCTGCTCATTCCGGGACGGCGTATCCTCAGTTCCCTGCTTTTCCCCGGACAGCAGGAACATCCGGTTACGGGAAGACGGACACTGCTTGTCGGTCTCAACGAGCTGACGCTCGACGTTCTTCGCAGACTCAAGCGCCTCGATGGTCAGACATACCACATCGTCGGCCTCATCGATTTGAACCGGAAACGGATCGGGGAAGTGGTGGAAGGCAGTGAAGTGATCGGAAGCGTTGAAAATATCGGGAAAGTCATCACGGAAAACCGTGTCACCGATGTGATCATCGGTCCCGACGTGCTGTCATACGCGGACATTCTCGGCATGATCAGCCGCACTCGCGGGATGCACGTGCATTACCGCATTGTTCCGCGCACCATGGAGTTCATCGTGGGCAAGACCAGCGTGGACCAGCTCAGCAGCGTCCCTCTGCTGGATTTCGAATACAACCTGATGAAAACCTCCAACCGAGCCGGCAAGCGGTTAGTCGATATTGCTTTGTCCTTGCCTGGAATCCTGCTACTTTATCCCTTTGTATCCCTGTTGAGCGACCGGGCGCATCCGGGTCCGGTAGCGCAAATGATTCGTCTGCTTCCTGCGGTACTCCGTGGGCGCTACAGCCTGGTGGGATACGATCCGGATCACACCGACATCCTCCCTGACGTGTATGTCGGGAGGCCCGGTCTGACAGGTTTGACGCAGCTGCGTGATCGTGCGCATCTGACGCAGGACGAGATCCTGGCCTCGACAATTCAGTACGTGCGGAATTACTCTATTTTTCTGGATATCGAGATTCTCATCCGTGCGGTTGTGTTCCTCGTGTTGAAACGAAACAGGAAATAACATATCATGGCGAAGACCGTTCTGGAATTCGAAAAACCCATCGTGGAACTCGAACAGAAAATCGAGGAGATGCGGCGTGTGATCGACGATTTGGATATCACACCCGAAATCGATGCATTGGAGAGCAAGGTCGACGACCTGCGCTCCTCGGTGTATTCGAATCTCACCCGCTGGCAGAAAGTGCAACTGGCGCGGCATCCCGACCGCCCATATACACTCGATTACATCAAGCATATGACGACGGATTTTCTCGAGTTGCACGGGGACCGGAGGTACGGCGACGATCACGCCATTGTGGGAGGATTCGGGCGGCTGGACGGCGAGTCCGTGATGATCATTGGGCAACAGAAGGGCCGGGACACCAAGAGCAACCTCTTCCGGAATTTCGGCATGGCGAATCCCGAAGGGTATCGCAAGGCACTGCGTCTGATGCAACTGGCGGCGAAATTCCATCGACCGGTCGTCACCTTGATCGACACTCCGGGAGCATATCCGGGTATCGAGGCGGAGGAGCGCGGCCAGGCGGAGGCCATCGCACGCAACCTGTTCGAGATGGCGCGGCTCCCCGTGCCGATCGTCGTGGCCATTATCGGCGAGGGCGCTTCGGGCGGCGCATTGGGGATCGGCGTGGGTGACCGCATCCTGATGCTTGAAAACACATGGTACAACGTCATTGCACCGGAATCCTGCTCGAGTATTCTCTGGCGCAGCTGGGATTACAAGGAACAGGCGGCCGAAGCACTGAAACTCACCGCACCAGATCTGCTCGAACAGGGCATCATCGACCGCATCGTTCCGGAACCGCTGGGAGGTGCACATCGCAATCACGCGGAGGCGGCGATGCGTCTCAAGGAAGCACTGCTCGAGGAGCTGAACGCGCTGAAAAACATCAAGCCCGATCAGTTGCGACGCAACCGCATCAAGAAATTCGGATCCATGGGAGAATTCGAGAGCTGAAAATGGCCCTGCCCGTTTCGCATCCCACACAAATCCGCGTGCGATACGCTGACACGGATCAGATGCAGATCGTCTATAACGGCAAGTATCTCGAGTATTTCGAGGTAGGCCGTACCGAGTTGATCCGATCGCTGGGCTACCCCTATGCACAGATGGAGGCGGACGGTATTCGTCTTCCGCTGGTAGAAGCGCACTGTCGCTTCCACCAACCCGCACAATACGACGACGTGCTGACCATCATCAGTGAAGTGCGGGAGGAGCCCCGCGCCACGCTGCGCATCGACTACCGGGTGATCAGAGAGAACAGCTCGGGGAACGACACTCTCATCGCGACGGGTTACACCGTGCATGCATTTCTGGACATCACCACTCTGCGTCCGGTGCGGCCGACTCCGCGTTTCCTTGAAGCATTGGAAAACGGGCACGCGAATAACGCGGATCGGACGGATCCCAGCGGATAGTTTTTTCGAGAAGAAAATATAGAGGCATCGTCATGCCGAGTTGGTAGTCATTCTCTGCCTCCAGCTGAGAATGACGACCGTATCGAGGCACGGGTCCGAAGTTCTCACCACAAGGGACGGAATTCAATCCGTCCTCCTGCTCCTGCTCCTGCTCCTGCTCCCCATATCACAGAGCGGGCGAGATGAATCTCGCCCCTACGATTTCACAGAGCGGGCGAGATGAATCTCGCCCCTACGATTTCACAGA
>JAFGKR010000229.1 GCA_016928515.1 Bacteroidota bacterium
GTCCCGCTGACAGTGAGTTTCAGTTCCTCGGGATCATACGATCCCGACGGCACCATCACGGGATGGCACTGGGATTTCGGGGACAACACGACCTCGACCGATCCGAATCCCACGCACACGTACCAGTATGCCGGTACGTTCACCGCGCAGCTGACGGTGACCGACAACGGCTACGCCAGCGCGTCGGATGTGGTGACGATCACCGCAAGCGGCACGTCGGGATACGTGTACGTTGCGGATCAGAGCATCACGCGGGCAACGAAGCCCGGCGGAAAATGGTTTGCGAGCGACCTCGTTCTGATCAAGGACGACGGCGGTCAGCCGGTCGGCGGAGCAGGAGTCTCCGTTTCATACAGCGGTCCCACCTCCGGATCTGCATCCGGCACGACCAGTGCGAGCGGGGAGGTCACGTTCGAGACGACCTGGAGCCGTACCCCCGGCAGTCTGGAGTGGTGTTTCACGGTCACCGATGTCCAGGCCACCGGGAAGACATACAATCCGACGGCAAACGTCGTCACCACCCTGTGCGAAGTTTTACCGAAAACCGGGATGCCGCCTCCTCGCCACGGCGAGCCTTCGGCTTCCTCCTGCCGGCTGCATCCCGTCGCACCGAATCCCGTTTCGACCGAGTCAATGATTCGCTTCTCGCTTCCCGACGCGCGACATGTGACGCTGCGCCTGTACGACATGCTGGGACGCGCGGTCGCGACCGTCGCAGAAGCACGCTATCCGCAGGGAACGCATACGGTGCAGTTTGATCGCGGTGCCCTGCCGGCGGGAATGTATGTGCTGCAGCTCAAGGTGGATACCGAGGTTCGGCAGCAAATGATATGTATCCGTTGACAATGCACAGCGGAGGGCGGGGTCCCCGCCCTCCGATTTCATTTCTCATATCGACATGTTATTATCCGTATCAACAGTCATGAAGTCGTAGATGGGTATACAGGAAACAACCTTTCCACCGATCCCTCCGTCGTATCTGTGGTGAAGGCGCAGACCTCGGCAACAACGAGAGTTCCGTATTGCGGAACGCTGCGCAGGTCGGTAAACATGCTTTCTGTAGTGGTCCCCGGGCGACAACAACATTACCTCGAAAATACAGGAGATCATATGATGCAGGTACACCGTTCGGATCTGTGGATCGCCCTGATGACGTGCGCAGTTATTATCCTGGCCGTGTTGATGATCCGGTTGACCGATTCCCATGTGCAACGAGTCGGAAATCTCCGAATCGCTGGCATCATTCCATCCGGGAACCACGAGGGAGCTGATATGAAGGTGTTGGCGTCAGAATCTTTACCGGGAAAGGTCGTCCCGTCTCCGGACACCCATGTCATCCGATTCATCGAAAACCGGGGCCAGGTCGTCGACATGGATGGGAATCCCAGATCGGAAATCCGGTACATGGTAGATGTCCAGGGTGTCAGGCTGTTCTTCATACCTTCCGGATTCAGTTGTGTTTTCATGCGTTCAGGAAGAACTCCACGACCGGTTTCCGAAGCAACCGGAAGGATAATCGAGAAAAACGCAAGCGACATCGCTTCGCATGTAACCTCATACCGGCTGGATATGGAACTGCTTGGAACAAATCCGAATGTAACCATGCATGCGGTGCAAGAACTGCCTGGTTACACGAACTACTATCTCGCGCACTGCCCGGATGGGATCACATTTGTCAAGGGGTATTCGAGAATTATTTACGAGGAGATCTATCAGCATATCGACCTTGTTTTTTCCTCCCTGAGGGGAAGGCTGAAATCGCACTTCCTGGTACGACCGGGTGGGAAGGTCTCCGATATCCGGTACCGGTTTAACGGAGCAATCGATCAGCATATCCAGAGCGATGGCAGCCGCATCGTGTGTACACCGCTGGGACAACTTCGCGAAGATGCGCCCCTTGCCTGGATTGCAGGTGGAGGAGATGTCCCTGTGCGTAGTATGAATCTTGGGGCTAAACATGGATATGCCGCCGGCACCTACGATATCAGCAGGACACTGGTCCTCGACCCCTGGTTTACATTCATTGGAGGCACGAATCACGAAGGTGCGAATCTATTTGATCATGAAGCTGACAGTGACAACAGTGGAAATATTGTCTTCGGGTCTTATACCAGCAGTTTCAACTACCCTGCCCTGAACGCTTACCAAGCCTCAATGGCTGGTGGCACCTATGATGCGGTGGTGACAAAACTCTCCAACACAGGACAGCTTCTCTGGTCAACATACTACGGTGGATCGGAAAGTGAAGCCGTGGCGGGCATTGCAATAGACGCCGTTGGGAATGTCTATGCTGCCGGATATACCGACAGTCAAAATTTCCCGCTACAAACGCCGCTCCAGTCAGCCTATGGCGGTGGTCGAGATGCATTCCTGATAAAACTCATGACCAATGGCACTCTCTCATACGCCACTTTCTATGGAGGATCAGCTACTGAGTCTGCACGGGATGTTTGTGTCGATGGTTCAGGAGCGGTCTATTTCACCGGCCAAACTCGGAGTGTGGATTTCCCAATCCGTACCGCATATCAAAGTCAAAACAATGGTCAATTGGACATGTTTATCGTGAAATTGAGTCCACAACTTACGCTTGTATGGGCGACATATCTCGGCGGGAATGGCGACGATCATTGCGAACAGATCTGCGCTACTTCGACCGGAACTGTCGTCGGTGCCGGTCATTCAACAAGTTCGGATTTCCCAGTTCTTCACGCTCTTCAGGCTACACTCGGCGCTCAAAGAAATGGCATGCTCGCCGAGTTCGACACAACAGGAGCCTTGTTGTGGGCAACCTACGTCGGAGGATCTGCAGAGAATAGGCTGTACTCTGTAACCGTCGATCAGAGTAATATGCCTGTCGCAAGTGGCTGGGGTGCGCTATACCCCAGCTGGATAGTGAATCCATTCCAGGTACAGAACGCGGGCGGACTGGATGCAATCCTCTTGAAATTTGGTCAGTATAGCCCTTCGTTCACACAAAACCGTCCTCTCCTATGGTCCACGCATCTTGGAGGCAGTAGTGATGACCGGGCGCATAACCTTATTACGGATGCGAATGCGAATATTTATATAACCGGAAGTACTCAAAGCATGGATTTTCCCGTGCAGCAGGCCCATCAGTTACAGTTCGCTGGAAACATTGACGCATTTCTAGCAAAATTTACTCCGAACGGGCAGCGGATCTGGGCGACGTATCTGGGATCCTCGACAAAGGAAGTCGGATGGGCAGTCGAAGTCAATGGTTCAAGCAGTGTGACGATGTTTGGTGTTACCGAGTCTGCAGGAATCGGTACAGGTCTGACTCCTCTCCGGGCATATGCAGGAGACTGGGACTTTTTCTTGATGAACTTCCTTCCGAATGGGTACATCCCCGTGGAACTCACTGCATTCACAGCCACGGTTGGTCACTCCTCCGTCTGTATCAGGTGGAGAACAGAATCAGAACTCAACAACCACGGTTTCCGGATCGAGCGACGAAGCCTGAGAACGAATTGGGAAGTACGTGGATTTGCACCGGGAGAGGGCAACTCCGGTCAATCAAGGGAGTACAGTTTCCTCGATCCCCTGCCAGGGACTGCCCCGCCCGGCGGCATCCTCTTCTACCGTTTATGCCAAATCGACAATGATGGTTCGGAAAACTTCTCCGACATTCTCGAAGCCCGTCTGGAATGTGTACCATCGGGATTCAGCATCAGCAATATTCATCCTCAGCCCGTTGTACATGATGCTCGGCTCTCTCTCTCAATCGTGCAGGAAGGACCTGTTCTGATCGAGTTGTTCGATCACGTGGGTCGAGCGATTGCCCGGTGGGACTACGGAATCCTGGACGAGGGGATGCATATTCTTCCCCTTGATTTGCACGCAGTCGCACCGGGAACGTATCTGTTGCGCGTAACGGTGGGAAAAGTACGTCTGGTCCGGAAGGTGCAAGTGGTACGGTGATACATGTCCGTACTCATACTGGAATACCGGTCATTTTCACTTTTACGAGAATTCCGTATTATCGGGTACAGACAATCAGACCGCAGACGTAACGGACTGCTCTGCTGATGAAACAGCCCGGCGGAGGCTTTGCCATGATTTCAAGCCATTGCACATCTGGGAGGATGCGCGCAGGGTGTATCGTTGCATCCCTGCGTTCGATCATTCCCCTCCTGCTTGCACTCCTGATTTATAGTATCGCGTGGCCGGAATCTGCAGCAGCGCAGGCAAGAACGTCAGAACAGGCATACACTGACAGTCTACTGGAACAGATTCCTGCCATCGCTTGTACGGACACGGCGAAAGCACTCTCGATCAGTCGCTCCATTCTGCAGAAGGCCGTGGAAGAAGGTAATGTGTTTCACGAGTCTTACGCGTGTCTGGCAATCGGAACGGTGTATCTGGATGCAAAGAAACAGAGCGTGTTTGCGCTTCCCTGGCTGCGGAGGGCGTTAAACGGACTCGAATCACTGGGGAAAATTGCCAGCACCGCCGCTGTCCATTTTGCGATCGGGAGGGCGATACACGGCATGCCCGTTCCGAAAAGAGAGAAGGATTTTTCTGCAGTGGAGCGACACCACAGAAAAGCCGTGGCGCTGTCAGAACAATATCAACCAGGTGCATTGCCGGCATACCTGTGGCATCTGGCGGCTTCGGTGCAGCTTCAGGGGCGTCACGATGAAGCGATGAATCTATACCGGAGGAGTGCCGAACTCGCGGACAGTCTCCATGATCTGCGCTGGCTGATCAATGCAACCAACAATATCGGCTTTTTGTACAGTGAACACGATCAACTGGACTCTGCCCTCGTGTACCTGCAAAAGACCATTCCGATCGCGGAATCCTTTGGCGACGACGGATTGATCTCACGTGCGTACATCAACGTCGCGAACATCCTGATGAATCTCGGGAGGATCCGGGATGCCGGTGAACTTCTGGAGAAAGCCCACGATCGTGCCGAGCAGGCAGATTGTCCGGGCTGGGTAGCGGCGGCACTGATGACCATGGGAAGCAATCTTCGGAGCCGGGGGAAATATGATGAGAGCAGCACCCTGCTTCGGAAATCACTTCTGCTATTTGAGGAGAACCTCGGGAAAAACGCCTTCGCACGTGCTGCGGAGCGCGCCATCCTCCACAGACTTCTCGGGCAGAATTCCATCGACCTGAAACAACATGCGGAAGCGATCACCCATTACCGCAAAGCGGCTGCGCTCTATCAGACGACAGGATCGCGTGACGACGAGGCAACAGTGCTGACACACCTGAGCTGGGCGTACTTTGGTCTCGCTCGCCTGAAGGAGGCCCGTCTCTGGCAGCTGCGAGCCCTGGGCATCATGCGCGAAGCGGACAATCTCTCTGGAACCGCCGGCTGTCTTCATGATCTCGCCAGAATACTTACACAGCAGGATTCCACCGCGGCTGCCCGGGAAGCACTGGAGGAAGCGCTGGCGATCTACACCCGTGTGAAGATACCTTCCCAGATCAATGCGGTGAGGCGTGATCTCGGCAGACTGCATCTGAATGCAGGACGACTCACGGAAGCGGCCGATCTGCTCACCGTCGCCGTGGATGGTCACAGAACGCTGGAAGAATATCCCATGCTGTCCACCGCTCTCGTCTGGCTTGCCGAGTGCCGGCAGCGGCAGGGGAGACACGCGGAGGTCGGAGGTCTGCTGTCCGAGGCGGAGAATCTCGCGATATCCGTCGACATACCAGAAAATCGTCTTCGGATTGCGGAACTGCGGGCGCGGCATGCGGCGGCAGAAGGGCGTTACATGGACGCCCATGAGCATTGGGAAAAATTCGCAGTGCTGAAAGACAGCATCGTTCAATCCCGGCACGATACACGCTTCGAAAGCCTGCTGGTGGAATTCGACGCGGAAAGGAAGGATCATGAAATCGCCCGCCTGACCTCGGATCGCGAGTTGCAGCGTCTCGAAATGGAGCGGCAGAGGGAAACACTCCGCAGGGAGCAGCTCGAGGCTCTCCGACGCAGGCAGGAGCTGGAACTGCTTTCACAGGATCATGAGATTCAGAACCTGGAGCTGCATATCACGAATGCGGAACTCAGACAGCAGAAAGCCGCCTCGAATGAGCAACAACAGCGGCTCGCCCTTGCACGGAAAGACCGTGCACTGCAGGCGGAGATCCTGCAACGTGAGACGCTGCGACGCAACGCGGCGATCGCAGGTTTTCTCGTCCTGGCATTGCTCTCCATTCTCGTGGTGCGCAGTCTGCGCCTCCGCCGCCGGGAAAGCGAAGCCCGAGCCACCGCCGCGCAACTGCAGGCGCAAGCCGCCCGCAGCGAATCCCTTCGCGTCCGTGCCGAAAGCGCCGAACGCGAGGAGGAGGTGCAACGGCGCTTTGCACGTCAGCTCATCCATGCCCAGGAACAGGAGCGTCAGCGCATCGCGTCGGATCTGCATGACAGTCTCGCCCAGAAACTCGTCGTGATACAGAACCGGGCGACGCTTGCCCTGCAGCGCCCGATCCAGGACGAATATCTCGCCAGGCAGTTCGAGCAAATCTCAGGCACCGCGATCGACACGGTCAGCGAAGTGCGCGCGATATCACACGCGCTGCGGCCGCAGCTTCTGAACCGTTTCGGACTCTCCTCCGCCCTGCGCAACCTCGTGGAGGAAATCAACAATGTCACACATATCAGCTGGGAAGGGCACGTCGACGACCTCACCGGCCTGCTTTCCCCCGATGACGAGATCAACCTGTACCGCATCGTGCAGGAGGGGATGAACAATACAATCAAGCATGCCGGGGCGACGTCGGGACAGCTTGACGTGCATCGCGCTGATGCAATCATCCACATCACGCTCTCGGATAACGGAAAGGGCTTCCAGCCGGATGTGAAACGTTCCAACGGCGACGGCGGTCTCGGACTGCAAAGCATGCAGCAGCGTGCCGATCTCCTCTCCGCAGAACTGCGTATTGAATCCGCGCCGGGAAACGGGACCCGGATCACCATCGATATCCCGATTCCACCTGCGGATTCTTCTCCGGACGGTCCGGAAGACGGAATAGCCCTTGAATCCCCTGTGTCTTCTGTCACGTACGCGGAGGAGGGATGAAACAGATCCACATTATCATCGCCGACGACCATCCGCTGTTCCGTTCGGGACTCCGTGAGGCGATCGAACGCGAGGAAGATATGCTTGTTCTCGAGGAAGCCGGAAACGGCCGCGATGCGGTGAAGAGCATACAGCGGCACCACCCGGATGTCGCGGTATTGGATATCGAGATGCCGCATCTCAGCGGCGTCGACGTGGTTCGCACATTTCAGAACGGGGAAGATGCTCCGCAGTTCATTATGCTGACCATTCATCGTAGTGAGGAAGTCTTCCGCACGGTGATGGCCATGGGCGTGCACGGATACATCCTGAAGGAAAGCGCGATCACCGACGTCGTCAACGGGATCCGCACCGTGTATGAAGGAGAGTACTTTATCAGTCCCGTCCTCGCTGCCGGCCTGTTTCAGCAGTCTCTCCCCGACGGAGCCGCTATTACGCCCGGGCTGCAGGAACTCACCACGACGGAGAAGAAGATACTTTCCATGATCACCGATAATCTCACGACGAGAACCATCGCAGAGAGGCTCAGCATCAGTCCCCGCACGGTCACGCATCATCGTGAGAACATCTCCGCCAAGCTTGGCCTCAGAGGCAGTTATACACTGCTCCGCTATGCACTGGAAAACCGGGGAATGATCCAGCAGTATTTCGGTTCATCGTAGAAGCAGCGTCGCATCGACGATTCGAACGGCGGTTGAGTCCGATCAGTGTTTACTGCAAGAAAACCATTTTCCGCATAAGGGTGACATCCGGGATCTCGATCCGGTAAAAATACACACCCGATGGCAATCCGCTCGCATCGAATTCCACCGAATGTCTGCCGGCCGCCAATGGCCAGCGACTCACGGTCTTGTTCACCTCCCGTCCCAGCGCATCCGTAACGACGAGTGTAACCTCCATCGGTCGCGACAGCGTGAAACTGATCGTCGTCACAGGATGAAAGGGATTCGGGTAGTTCTGATGCAGGAGGCACGATGCAGGCAGCTGCGGCCGGCGATCAGCATCGGTGGTCGATTGCGGGACAGGGAGCATGCGGCGATCGATGAAGCAGCGGCCGCCGCTTTCAAGAACGGCGCTGAGTGTGATATGCGTGATATCCCTGGCGATGTCCACGTCCATGCTGTCGCGCACGAAAGCGGCGGGCTGCAACGCGCCGAAGGAGAACACACGGCTGCTCCGTGTCGTCACGCCGGAGCCGAGAAAATCGAGTGTCGCGCTTGCCGTGCCCCCTTCCCCTCCACCGACATTCGTCACCGTGAAACGGATGCGGCAGCGTTCCGGCCCGGATGCTTCGTCCCGAACGACATCCGCATCGCTCAGCAAAAGCGCAGGAAGGGTGATCAGGTTGCCGGTGCCGGTGACCAGGCCGGTCAGATCATCGATCGTACCGTCCAGTGGACCGATGATGGAATCGATTTCCGCAACGAGATCGGTCTGTTTTTGCGCGGTCGGCCCGAGTACGTAATCCGCCAGCGCAATCGACAGCAGGGTGCGTCGCGTTTTCAACAGCTGCACGCGTGCTACCACTGCGTAGTAATCGTCGCGCAGATCCGTCTGCTGATAGATGTCCACCGGAGCGATTCCCAGCAGCGGACGCTCGAGTGATGCAACTTCTGCAATCATGCCCTGCCCGCTGCGTCGCAGGGAATCGAAATGTGCGGTGATATAGTCGGTGTCTTCATCGATCACCTCCCCGCGAAGTTCAATGAGGTAATCGCGATCGGAGAAGATTGATGCGGGGTTGGCGGAAATGGATTGCGTTCCCGAGCGGGGGAGGTACATTTCACCCGTATTCGTCAGTGGCAAACGATAAACGGCCAACGGCCAATCCGTTTTCGTTCCGCTACGGTGTGACAGGCCGGCAACAGCTGCCGGCCCATTATTCACCGGATCGAATACCGCATTCCCCGCCAGACGAAGCGCCGACGGTATCGATCCCAGACCCGCGATCTGCTGCGATGAAGTCAGGTAGAGAAATCGCTCCACCGGGATAACGGCCTTTGCGATCGCATCATGCATGCCGTCGACAATGCGGGGACGTACCGTCCGCAGCTTCCGCATGAATACATCCAGCGGATTCCCGGAGGTTTGACCGATCGGGTATGCCGCGTCGAGACCGTAACAGATATTGCTGTATTCACTGAATGATGCAGAAAGTGCATCGATATCCGCTCGCAGTGTTGCAAGCATTGCATCACGCTTCGCTGTGGCCTCCGCTTCCGTCCCGGTGATGTCAAACCGTTCTGTCCTCTCTGCGAAAACCGCGATCAGGGGATCAATCGCAGCAATGGAATAGCGCCCGAGCATACGCCCCTGCCAGTAATCCGGCATCGAGAGCATCAGGGAAGCGGCGAGATCCGGAACGTCACCCTGTTGCAGGATAATTCCCCGGAGGAATCCTTCGATATCGACAGCATCACTTGATCCCATCAGTGTGAGCAGACACGACAGGTCGTCGCCGAGAGAGAGTACCATGTCCTCCATACCGACACTGAGGAATGGTTCGTCCGCACCGAGGAATGCCCGCTCGTCCTTCCAGGCGAGCGCGAGCGCCGTCAGGTTCTTGCCGGCGATGGCTGCCGCGCGTCCCGCCTGCATGGCGATATCCCGCGTGCCGGAAAGCGGTGGAATCACGTCTCCATCGCCCCAGCCGTCCCGCAGAGCCTCCTCGAACAGCACGAAACGTTTCATTGCTGCGGTCGCTGCTTCCGGATCATCCGTGCCGGTCGTTTTCCAGTCCCTGATAAGAATGGAAGCCGTGGTTTCGTCCAATCCGGTTGCATGATCCCCCAGCAGATCACGCAGGATGTGCATCTGCGCGTCTCCTTCAGGAAGCAGATTCTCGAGATCCGCGATGATGCTTCCCTTCCGATTCATCGCGGCAAGCAGTGCAGGCGAAATCGGTATTTCCATCGTCCTCGCATTGACGATAGCCGACCACGGAGAGGTCCCATATGCGTTGTATGAACGAAGGCGGTAATAATACACCGTATTTCGAACCAAACCGCTGTCGACGTACATCCTGCTTCCTTTCCCGGGAGAGGGAGCGATTTCCGTGAAATCTTCTTCGTCCCCGGTATCGGAACGTTCGAGTTCGAATCCATCCTCATTCGAGGGATCCGGCATCTCCCAGACAAGCTCGATTTTCACGTCGCTCAGAGCTTGCACGGTGACATTCCGAGGTGTCGATGGAAGATTCGATCGCAGGGTGCGCTGGTTTGCGGTATTACTGTACGCCGACGGTCCCGAGCGATTCACGGCGCGAATACGGAAAAAGTATTCCATATCCGGCTGGAGGTTCTCCACGGTTTGCAACCGTTTTTCACCATCCGGATCGGGCTGAACATGTGAAAAGCTCTGCGGAATACCGGTCAGGGACATCTCAATTTCAAAACGTTCCGCTGTACACGGCGAGGGCATAATCCAGTGCAGGGTGATCGATTCCGGACCGGCAGCTTCCGCGCGCAGACCAAAAGGAGCATCGGGGAGCGGGATATCCAGCGTCGTCGCGCTGTCCTCGTTCGACCAGTCCGAAACACCCTTCTCATTCACCGCACGTACGCGATACCAGTATGTCGTCGAGAGAGGAAGATTCTCATCAAGAATATCGCCGCCTCCCGGACCCGCAGATTTCAGGAATATCCAACTTTCCCCCGTCTCCCGCCGCTCGACCTCGAATCCATCCTCGTTTTCTGATCCTCTCCGCCAGGTGATGCGGATCGTATGATGATCCAGCGCCGTGGCCTCCAGGTCCAGCGGTTTCGCAGGCTGCATGCGTGTTTCAATCTCCAGAACGTTGGAATACCCTGACGCCGCCCGATCACCGATGGCACGGACGCGGAATCGATGCATGGTACGCGGTGCAAGTCCCTGCGCATCGTACAGTGTGGTATTTACCGAAACAGTATCCAGAATCAGCCAATTCGTATCCCCTTCTTTATGCTCAATCTCACATCCGCTCTCACCGACGGCATTATCCTTCCATGAGAGCGTGATGTTCGTCTCCGACATCAATACACCAACCAGTTCCGTCGGTGCTTCGAGAAAGAGCAGGGTGGTCGCCTGTGCCGTGTTCGAATATCCGGAGGTAAGATTTTCATACAAGGCGCGAATGCGAAACTCATACGTCGTCGCAGGCTTCAATCCAGAGACCATAAACTCCATTGTTTCACCGTCGGCGGTATCATCTGCAAAGCCCCAGTTCCCGCCGGATTCACGAAATTCAATGCAGAATCCGGTTTCCCCTCCATTGCTGTCCTCCCAGTACAGAAGCACCTCCGCAGAGGAATGAGCCACCGCCAGGAGATTCGTCGGAGCGTTCAGTCCCGCAGTCGAAACGGTCAGCGTGTTCGAATATGACGATGAGATTGTTCCTTCGACCGCTCTGACACGGAAGTGATACTGCGTGAGCGGCTCGAGACCCGTCACCTTCACAGCGGTGACATCCGTGGAGACTGTCATTTCGTCATTCCATGACAGACCATTTTCCGAACGTTCCACGACGAATGCCTCTTCGTGGCTGGAATTGTCCTTCCAGTGCAGGATCAGCGAGGCAAACGCGAGGGAATCTGCCATGAGATCTGATGGCGCGGCGAACGGTGGCATGGCGATCTGCAGAGTATTCGACCAGTCGGATTCCGCAAGAGAATTGACCGCTTTTACGCGGTAGAAATGATCTATCCCGGGCAACAGATTCGTGCGCTGAAGGGCCGTCACATCCATGCCCACAGCAGTATCGATATACCAATTGCCATGTTCAATCCGATGTTCGATGATGAACGAAGCTTCGCTGTTCGCATTGTCCACCCAGTTCAGTTGTACTGTCGTCGGCGTCAGTACCGTCCCTGTGAGATTGGAAGGAGCATCGGGGGGACCCCCTCCCGACGATGCAAAACACAGTATCATGAAATCTTCAACACCGTTGTAGGTCGAATCGATCGCATTCTGTGTCTGTAGATTGGGACTCAATGTCCACCCTGCGATGTACAACGCTCCCGAAATGTCCGTATCTACAGCCTGTCCGTGATCGTCCCCTGATCCACCATAGTACGTCGACCAGTCGATGGTCCCGCTCGTGTCGAAGCGTGTGATGAACACGTCCGAGCCTCCCGCGCAGGTCGCCTGCTGAGGAGCAACAACGGGGAAGCTGGTGCTCGAGGTTTCACCCACGACGATAAGTCTTCCGAGATCGTCAATGGTGATCCCGTTCCCGGCATCGACATACTCACCACCGAGATAACTTCCCATGATAAACCTGCCTGTGGAATCGAACACTGCAATCAGTGCATCCCCGTATCCCTGTGCGGAGGATTGTATCGCGTTCCTGACAGGAAGATTCGTGCTCGTTGTCCGAGCGGTCACCGCCACGATCCCATCTTCGCCACACACCATGTCCGTCGCATATTCAGCACCGTTCCCTCCGTAGCGGGTCGCCCAGAGGAGACTGCCGGATGTACTTATCCGGGCGATGATCAGATCCCGTTCTACCGCCGGCAGAGTATGCGTCGGATTGACGAGCGGAATATCTGCGCTGTGCGTCGGTCCGGAAAAGACAATATTTCCGTTACAGTCGATATCCATGCAATGCAGGCGATCGTTGTCAGAGCCGCCATAGTACGTCGACCATTCAAGCAGACCTGCGCTGCTGATCTTAAACAGCGCGATATCCTGCCCACCCCCAGGACCACCGCCCGCATGCACAGGTTGAAACGCATTCTTGACGGGAAAATCAAGACTCTCCGTTCTTGTCCCGACGTAGCAATTCTTGTACTCATCAATTTCGATAAAACATTCATTTTCTCCCAGTGATCCGCCGAAGTATGTTGCCTGCTCGATTGTTCCTCCCGATACCAGCCGAAGGACAAAGGCATCCCTAACACCCGCAAGGTTCGCCTGGACAGGCACGTTCGTTGGAAAATCGATGCTGCCGGTCGTTCCAGAGACTGCTACTGTTCCAGCCGAAGTGACGCTCACATCGTATGCATAATCACCATTGCTGCCACCATAATATGTCGCCCAGTTCAGCACACCGATGCTCTGGATACTTATGATTACTGCATCAGCACTGCCTCGAATTGTATACTGCAGAGCTTGATGAACCGGAAAATCCGTGCTGGTCGTACCTCCGGCAAGAACGACACGGCCCTGACCGTCAAGGGCTATCCCGTAAGCGATCTCTCCACCTGATCCTCCAAAATACGTCGCCCAAGGATCGATGAGCAGTGCCTCCGTCTCCTTGTACATACCGACATCGAATGTGATCTCTGAACCGTGCCGGGAATACGATGTCGCAACTTCTCTTCCGTTCTGGTATGAAATGGGAGCATGATCGGTCACGTATCCCAATGGAGTCATACTGATCAGGCTGCCGTCTCCGGTCAGCGTAAGGACATCCATTCCGTCGTATCGAAGCCGTATCAGCGAGGGATCGGCACCCGGTTGAAGCCGGAAATCATATTTGAAACGGCCATCCTTCAGGGAGAAAATACAGTCAATACCCGGATAGAGCTCTTCGTAAACCACACGGGAGCAGGATGGAACATGTGTGATGCCTTCAGGACAGTGAGCGTAGTAAAAATGCGAGACTCCTGGCAATCTGTCCGCTCCCCGAATATTCACGAAGGGGTTCGCACCGACGAATTCGACATCGATCCGGTATCGCTGTATCTCGGCATCGAAGATCAGGTCCTCGTTTTCGTCTCTTTCACGGCGACCCGTCGCTTCACTGACCCGGGGCTCGTCCATCATCACCTTTGTGAATACATGACTCATCCCTGTCGTGCGAAGATAGAGATCCGCCCCGCCAATCCGGGCGGTAAATCGGACATCCGGCCGGGAATTGCCGTCCGTATCGATGATCTGACCACGGTTTTCCGTAAAGCGGGGAGACAGACGGAGCGATCGCTTCTCTGAAAGGACCGGTACACCGCTTCCATCATTTGCGAGAGAATGCGTTTCTGCCCCGCGCGCTTCCGCGCTGCAGCAGAGGTATACGCACAGAAAGAAGAGCGTCGGAACGGTCTTCAGGACACTCGTGCAGGCAAGAATGGAATGCATGGCGGTTCCTCCATCGGCGTTGAGGATATGGCACTCCCTCTGCCGCAGTGAAACGGTCTCGGGAGTGTATATGCTGTGATGCATTGCATTCGGAGAATACACGCCTAATGTCGGAAGTCTCTGTGAAAACATCAATGGGAGGTTGTTCCCATTTTTCTCATCCTTTCATTTTTCCCCGTTTCCCCGTCCCTCGATACGGCCCGTGTAATCATTGTGTACCTGCATCCCCGTCGGGCGGAGGCGTGAATCGGGCGGAGGCGTGAATCGGACGGAGGCGTGATCCGGGCGGATTCATGAATCCGCCCTGCGGGGATCCGGGGAATTTTGTTATTATTGGGTGATATGCCTGCGATCATTCGTCCACGATAAACGAAAGACCACCCATGTTCGAATGGAATCCCGATCCCGTCCTGTTCACCATCGGAGACCGTGCCATCCGCTGGTACGGCCTGCTCTTCGCCCTGGCGTTCATGTCAAGCTTCTCCGTCATGGTCTGGATCTTCCGGAAAGAGAAGAAAAGCGACGAACTGCTGAATCGGCTGTTCCTGTATGTCTTTGTCGGCGTGGTCGCGGGTGCGCGGCTGGGACACTGCCTGTTCTACAGCCCGGAATTCTACCTGTCCAATCCCGTTGAAATCCTGAAAGTCTGGGAAGGCGGTCTCGCGAGCCATGGCGCCGCGATCGGCATCATCCTCGCGCTGCTGCTCTTCGCACGCCGAACCTCCGGTATGACCTTCCTCTGGGTGGCGGACCGCGTCTCCGTCGTCATCCCGCTGGCGGCGATCTTCGTCCGCCTCGGAAATTTCGTCAACTCGGAAATTCTCGGTCTTCCCGCCGACGTCCCCTGGGCGGTGGTCTTCACCCGTGTCGATACTGTCCCGCGCCACCCGGTGCAACTATACGAAGCGATCACCTACCTGATCATCTTCCTTGTCATGATCGCACTCTATAAAAAATCCCTCGGCACGCGTACGGGACGACTCACCGGCTCCATGGTGACGATGCTGTTCTCGATGCGCTTCATCCTGGAGTTCTTCAAGACCGGACAGTCCACTCTCGATCCCTCCATGCCCATCACCATGGGACAGCTGCTGAGCATCCCGCTCGTCGCATTCGGCATCTGGCTGATCACACGCAAACAGGATTCCTCCCCGCCGGTGTCCGGCTGATCACCCGCCGAGGAACATCCACCTCCCCGGCATCCTTCTGTTCTTCACCTTCGGTCACGAATCCGCATGCCGGTATCCGGCTCGTTGCGCGAGAATGTGACTTCCTCTCCCCGGCATCCTGACGCTACCGCACGGCCACACCCGGCAGCCAGCGCGCGGCGATGCCCGCCATGAAGCCGCCGTCGGTCGTGACGGTGCCCCACAGTCCTGGTGACCAGCCGGCGACGTGCACCACGCCGGGATAGACGTTCAGCGTGATGAGATTCGATGAGATGCCGCTGAACTCCAGCGACGCGAGAAGGGAATTGTTCCGGTCGTAATACAGCGACGCACTCCAGGTCAGATTCGCCGTCAGACGCAGCGGATTGTCCTCCGCCTGGAACACGTCGCGCGCACGCAGTCCCGCCACAAGGCTCAGGGATTCCCCGTCCGCGAGCCGCCGGCTGAGTCCGGCCATTCCGTTGATCCCGAACACGTACATCAGGGAATAATCCTCCCAGAACGGCAGCTGCCAGCGCAGGACGAAATTCTGTCCCACATTCTGCAGCGTTCCGTCGGTGAGACTGATCGACGGCTGCAGCGACCAGTCCGTCAGCCGCAGCTCCTCGCTGAAAAAGCGCGCCACGGCGTCGGACTCGAACAGCAGGATGCCGGCGATATCAAAGATCCAGATATCCGCAATGGGGTCAATGAATTCTCCTTCCCGCGCGTTGTTCTCCATCACCTCATTGAGCAGGTGCATGCCCATCACGGTACCGGCGGACCATGCCTGCGGCACATCGAAGCCGTGATGCGCGTACCACTCCGTCATGCGGCGGTACGACATGCCGCCCCCGATCAGATGCAGCTGATAGTTGGGCCACCAGCTGGCGCCGCGGCTGAACTCAAGCGGAACGATCTCATGCCGCAGGTAGCGACCCCATCCGTAACGGTTGATCAGCGGCAACGGACGCCCGAGATTGCGAAACACCGTCGACGCGCTGGATGCGTAGGGGTACGTGAACACATCGTCACGATACGTGTCGAGCTGCAGAATGTCATATCCCCCGTTGATGATGTACGACAGCGGGGAATACTGCGATTCGCTGCCGAAGTCCCTGCCGTGATAATACCACGGCTGTGCGGATGCTGACAACATTCCGACAACAAAGAGCAGTGGAATGATGATAATACCGCGAAGAACGTGCCGATTTTTCACACTGAAACGCATATGCATTGCCTGTAGATACTGAAAAATCAGGCGATTTCCATGCCTGGATCTTGCTTTTTTTCCATTTTCCTCGTAATGTGCATAGACCGGTACGGTTGTACTTTGTACCGTTCGCTCCCCCGATCACATACGCACAGGAAGAGGTTCAATGCAGCGTACCTTTTTCTCCTTCACCCTCCTGTTTTTTCTGAGTACGACCGCGTGGTCGCAGATCTCCAATGCGCCTTCACGGGGTTTCATTCCTCCCTTGTTCACGCTTCCGGGCGAGACTGAAGAAATCCGCTTCACCTCGGCCGCCCAACCACGATTCATGCTCCCGGATTATCCGGAAGAGCAGCTCAATCAGGGAATCGAAGGCGTTGTCGAGGTCATGGTGTATGTCACCTCCGAAGGTGACGTCGTCTACAGTGAGGTCACGGTCAGCTCAAGCGTGGACGCGTTCGACAAGGCGGCGTTGGCCAGTGCGATGAAAACAGAGTTTCCGGAGGGGTATGCAACGGTGAGGGGACTTCCCCGTGATTTCCGCTTGGCTGTTCCGTATTACTTCCTGCTCTCCGCGGATCCGGAGAACTACTGGCAGTCGCGCCTCGAACTTGCGCGCGTTCGGCAGGAGTACGAGCAGGTCATGACCCGCTTCGAGGATTATCTCATGGCGCGGACGGTGGCTTCGGAGAGCAAGATGCACGAAATTCAGCGGCAGATGGAGGAAAAGGTCGCCGCTGCGAAAAGCATTCACCGGCTGCTCGCCGAAAAGAAGGAAGAAGCCATTCTGCGCCTGCGGCAGGAAATCGATGACACGCGCTCTGACAGCGCTCCCGTCGCGGATGCGGATGACAGCTCATGGCGTCGCAGCCTGCAGGATCACTCCCGTGCAACCGTACAGGCGGGTGCACCGGGCAGCAGTGTCATCAACGAGCGGGTCATCGGCGCGGAGGGAATGGAACGCCTGACGCAGGAACTGGAGATGAAGAAATCGTATCTGTAAAGCCTGTACTGGAGTTATTATGTTGAGAGGCGAGCCGATGGCTCGCCTCTCCTCTATCCTGCCAATTCTGTTCAGAGCTGAGAGCAGGTCCGAGCCGTTGGCTCGGACCTGTCGTATCGGTAAGAGATTCCTTGAACACCCCTCCGAATCCCTCACACGCTGATCACATCTCCAACGGTGTATCGTGAGGCGATGTGCAGCGCGGGACGAAAATCGGGGCGCTCCGCGAACAGCGCTTCCATCTCACGCCGGACGATCTCCGGCGTGTTGTTGTTTTCACTGAGATGTCCCAGGATGAGCGCACGCAGGCGACCGTTGGCATGCCGGCGCAGAAGATCGACCGCCTGAAGGTTGGAGAGATGTCCGTACTCCGCGCGTATGCGGTCTTTCAGATCAGGGGGATACGGACCGGTCTCCAGCATGTGCTCATCGTAATTGCTCTCGACAAGCGCCGCGTCGACCTCCGCCAGCATCCCTGCCACCGCGGCGTCGTGGACGCCGAGATCCGTGATGTAGAGAAAACGCTTCTCCCCTGTCGTCACTACAAAAAAGACGGGATCCGACGCGTCATGGGATTTCGGGAAGGCCTGCACCGTGATGTCCTCCACCGTCACCGTGGCCGAATTCTCCATGAAGCGATGACCCTTGTGGGGGCGATTCCGGTACATCCGCCGGAACGTGGGCTCGGTCAGGTAGGTGGACAGGGGATACAGTTTCGTGAGCACTGGCAGACCGCGCACATGATCCGCATGTTCATGGGTGATGAACACTGCGCGCAGGTTCTGCGGATGCCTCCCGTGCACCTTCAGCCGGAGTTCGATCTGCCTCCGTGAAATGCCGCAGTCGAGCAATACCGCGGCTCCGCTCCGTGCGGACTCCACGTACACCGCATTCCCGTTGCTGCCGGAGTTCAGGACGATGATGTTCATCGGCGCGCCGGATCAATCGACGCCGAGTTCGTCAAGCAGGAAGCCCGCGCCACCGAGATGCTTCGCCACGAACAGCACGTAGCGGATATCCACACCGATGGACCTGCTGTAATCCTCACTCCACTGATAGTCGTTCACCGTCGCCTCGAAGGCCCGGTCGAAATTCACTCCCACCAGTTCACCGCGTGCGTTCAGCACCGGACTCCCGGAATTCCCACCCGTGGTATCCATATTGTACAGCATGGCGACGGGAATATCCTTCAGGATGGCGTCTTCGAGACTTCGGTCATAATTCTTCGTGTTGTACAGCTCGATGAGTTTATCCGGTGCATTGAACGGCTCTTCACCGGTATTCTTTTCCACGATCCCCCGAAGAGTCGTCTGCGGAGAGTAGTACGTCGCATCCGCAGGCGCATAGCCGCGGATATATCCGTACGTCAGGCGCAGCGTGCTGTTGGCGTCGGGGATGAAATCCTTTTTCTGCCACGCCATCTTCGCGTCGATGTACGCCGCTTCGAGACGCTTCAGCTCGCCGTCGCGGGTCCGCCGCCGTGCGATGATATCCTCGTTCAACGCACGCAATTCCCGGCCGAGCACCACGAACGGATCCTTCGATGCGGCAAGCGCCTCCTTGTCCATCGCCGCGAGGCGCAGCATACCGTCCGCCGTGGAAAGATCGCTTTTCCGGAAGGCCTGCTCGATCGCCGCGACCGCCGCGCTTCGATCCGAACCGTGCTCACCGATCAACCGCGCGATCACATCCGGCTGCTGGTCCTTCGGCAGTGTGTGGAAATCCCGGATCAGCGTCGCGAGCAGCTCGTTCTCCACATCGCTGTTGATCGCCTCGTACTGCTTTGTGATGACGTCGTTGAGACGCTTCACACGCTCTTCGTCCAGCTCACCCTTTTCAACCATACCGAGCACGGAGTTGAACAGGTTATAGTATCCGATGCGTCCCATCAGTGTCGTGATGATTTCCTGCAGCGCATGTGCTTCGTAGTCGCGATACACCTCATGGAGTTCCTGCAGAGTTGTGCCGAATTTCTTCCGCATCTCCGCACTCCCATCGATGAAACGCTGCAGTTCTACCTCCTCCGCGCGGCGTTTCTCGACGAGATCGAGGCGATGCAGCCCCTGGATCTTTCCCTTGTAATTCTTTGTGGCATTGGCGAGACCCTTGATCATGTTGGCAAATTCCAACTGCAGGGCGCGGTCTTCACGTGACGCCTCCTCCATCGTTTCGATCATGAAATCGTAGCGCTTCGAAAGGTACGGCAGAATCGTGCGTTCGTACAGATTGATGTAATCTGCCGTCTTGTGCCGGTAGGTACGACCCGGATACCCGAGGATGAAGACGAAGTCCCCTTCACTCACACCTTCGGGTGCGACCTTGATGTAGCGCTTGGGTTTGAAGGGTACGTTCTCCTCCGCATATGCTGCGGTGCTGCCGTCCGGCGCCACGTACGCGCGCAGGAAGGAGAAGTCGCCCGTGTGCCGCGGCCAGATCCAGTTGTCGGTCTCACCGCCGAAATTCCCCACCGCGAGGGGCGGCACATACACCAGGCGCACGTCGCGGATGATACGATAGGTGAACAGCACGTAGGTTTTTCCGGGAAACATTTCCGACACCTCACAGGAGATATTCTCCCGACCCTGCTCCGCCGCTTCCGCCAGCGCCTTCATCTTATCGCGGATCGCATCGCTGCGTTCCGCCGGTGTCATGGACTCCGTCACTACCGCCAGCACATCCGTCGATACATCGCGATAGTCTTCGGTGATGCGGCAGACGTACCCGCGCGCCGGAATTTCCTTGTCCCGCGTCGCGGCAGTGAATCCTTCGCGCAGATAATCATGCTCCGGTGTACTGGCGTCGGTCACCCCGGCGAATGCGATGTGATGATTCGTGAGGATGAGGCCGTCGGGGGAAACGAATTCGCCCGTCCCGCCGCCTACCTGGCAGATGGCGTCGACGAGACTCACACCGTCGGGATTGTAGATTTCCGAGACGGGGATCTCCAGTCCCTTCGACTGCAGGTCCAGTCGGGAAATCTCGCTGAGGGGATACATGCCCTCATCGGCGACGAGTGTGGCGAACAGGAAGAAGGAAAGGAGAACGGCGGGGATGAAGCGAACGCGGCGGATCATGAAGAGAAACCTCCAGGTTGGTGCGGGGTGCGGCGCGGATGCGCGACCCGCGGGGATCGTCTCCGGCTGTCACCCCGAGCCTGAGGGGCTCAGAGCCTGTCACAGGGCGACGCACCGGGAGTAATCCGGAACACAGGCTCATTGTTCAAGATACGGAAAATTCGCAGGGAGCGACAATGAGCTGCGCGCCGCAGCGGAGAATTTCGTATGTTGCAATAAACAAAAGATATTCAGCACCTATTATCCTGGCTGTCATTATGAAGTACCTCTCGCTCCTCACCGCTATATTCCTTTTCTTCACCGTCACCGCACCTGCACAGACGCAGCGCGACACCACCCTCCGCATGAGTGACGACGTCATGCTCGACGCATTCTTCATGCTTCCGACCACGCCGGCACCGCCCGGTGGATGGCCCGCCGTGCTGCTCGTGCATGGTTTCGGCGGATCGAAGAACAACAACACCGCGCTCGCGCGCAGCTTCGCACAGCTGGGATATGTCGCGACATCATACAGCGTGCGTGGACAGGGCGCCTCCGGCGGACTCTTCGATTTCTTCACCTCGGATCGCATCATCGAGGATCTGCAGGCCATGGTCGATTTCACCAAGGCGCTGCCGGATGTCAATCCATCACGTGTCGGTGTCATGGGCGGCTCACAGGGAGGACTGCACGCCTGGAACGCCGCGGCATACGACATGGGTGTCCGGGCGGTGATTTCCATCGTGGCGAACGGACGATTCCGCGAGAACTGGCTCGGCAACGATGCGCTGAACTGGACCTTCGCTGCGGCATCACTCGCCGGCAATGTGGATTTCGATCCGGCCGTACTCGATTCCATCACGCGTGCGCGGGAGAGCGGCGACTTCAGCTACATCCGGAGTTTTCTCGAGAATGCATCCACACGGTCGCGCGAGAGCGGCATCACCACCCCCACCGCCATCATCGTCAGTTACTACGACGGCTTTTTCGACCAGAACGCGGCCCTGCGGCAGTTCGACGCCATCCCCGCGGAGAAGCGCATCATCCTGTATCCGGCAGGACACAGTCTGCCATCGGATCCTGCGCAGGAGAACTATGTGATGGATGTTGTCGCACGCTGGTTCGAATACTGGCTGCGTGATCGGACGGAATATGCGTCCGTCGCCTCGCCCGACAGTGCTGTCGTCTTTTTCGATGCGGGGGATGGAAGCATGCGCATGTACGGCAACGGCGAGGAAGTGTACTGGCGTTCGCAGGAGCCCGACCCGCGGCCGGAAGATCTCGGCACTGCCACGTGGTACTTCACCGATGAAGGACTCTCTCTCACCCCGCAGCTGACACGCAGCGAACGGACGATCAACTACATCAACCTCCTCGGCAGCACCCCGAGCATCTTTCTGAGTCCCCCGCTGGAGGAGGACATGATCATTGTTCCCACACCGGCCACGGCAGTACTGCGGGCGGGCGGAACGGGATCGCAGTACCAAATGAATCTCGTGCTCTACGATGTCGATCCGGCCACGAATCGGCGTATCCCTCTGACGCGTTGTCATATGCAGCGCCCGCGCGCGGTGGAGGAAGACCTGACCATTCCGATGAACTCCGTGCTGCATACCGTCAAGGCAGGACATCGCATTCAGGTGCAGGTGCATGCGGGCATGGCCGTTCTGCCCAACACCGACAACAACTTCGGAAATTTCGTCCTCGGACCGGTGGACAACTCGGTGAACACCCTGGTGGTCGGAGACAATGGTTCCTCGTCGATTACGTTCAATGTCCTCGAACCGGAACCCGTCTCCGTCGGAACACCGACGGTGGCAGGAGCGCCTGTGTTTCTCGGCAGCTGGCCGAATCCGCTGCGCAGCGCGGCGTCCGTGGCCTTCCGCATCGGGGATGCGTCGCATTGCCGTCTGACCGTGCATGACAGCCGCGGACGCATCGTCGCCGTTCTGCACGATGCCGATCTTGCGCCGGGCGAGTACTCCGCGCGCTTCGATGCGGGGGATCTGCCGGCGGGCTTGTACGTGGCGGTGCTGCAGGCGGGCACACACGTCGACCGGTTGAAACTGCTGCTGGTGCGTTAGGGAACACCTCTCCCGATTCGCGGGGCTTACGCCCCGCGCTGGTATATAAGATGCCGTCCCTTCGGGACTCTCGATGTGAAAAAATTGGGGAGGATGCAGTGCCACGCCGAGTCCCTGACTTACGTCAGGGAATATCGAGTATTTCGTCCCGCCGTTCGGCGGGACTCTCGCACCGCGCTTCCAGAGCGTAGCGAACGTGTGAGTCCCGAAGGGACGACACTCTCGATATTCCTCGACGTCAGTCGAGGACCGCACGACAGCACGCAGCACGCCCGTTCTCTGAGTCCCGAAGGGACGACACTCCCGATA
>JAFGKR010000230.1 GCA_016928515.1 Bacteroidota bacterium
AGGAAGGATGCGTCCGACGAATCGGAGGCAAGGACGCGTACTTCACAGGACGTGCTTCCATCTGCGGGTACGACGCCGGGATGCACCGTAATCGCGTGAATGACGGGAGAGGCGAGGATTTCACCGGGCGGGAGATTCAGATAGATATGCGCGCTGCCGGGACGCAGGGTGTCGCCAACCGTGCCGCAGGTCACACGTCCGCCATCGGTGGTGATGCCCCCGATAAGCCGAAGTGCTGGACGCGCAAGGCCATCCGGATATACGGCCGGTACTTCTCCGGCGTTTACGACGACGGTGCCGTGCTCGAATTCCCGGCGATGATATGTCCCGCCATCCCACTCATGTGCCAGTTCGTTGACATCGAGCAGAGCGGATTCCAGGGGCACGCCGAGAGGGATATCAAATTCCGGGAAATGGGCGAATTCCTGATAGCTGGTGGCGTTGGCGTACATGGAGAGCGAATCGGCCACAAGGAGGTAGCTCGCAAGTGCATAGAGCCGGCCATCGGGATCATTGAACGGAGCGCCCCCGAGCGCGAGCCAGGTTTTGCCGAAGCGATGCTGCGCGGAGAGACCTCGGTTGCACTGGGTGCGCCAGGAGTTGCCCCGAACAAGTCCGGACCAGTGCGTGTATGCGAATCCCTCGGTCATCCCGCCTTCGGTATACAGAAGAAGGGTATCGGATATGTCCGTGTACAGACCGTTGAAGTAGGCCGGTTTCGGTGCAATACCGATGCGGATGCTGTCGAGCATGGTGTACAGATCCGTCCGCCACTGCAGATCGTCATATGGCTCCGGCGGCCAGGCATCTCCGCCGTAGCTGGCGACGCGGTACCAGCAGTCATCCTCGAAGAGTCCGCTGTACCCTCGCTGCGAGAATGCCTGCAGCACCTGCTCGACATAGGACTGCCGCCATGCACTGCTTCCGACGTTCATCACGTAAAAACCGTAGGTGTTGTTGATCAGCCGGTTGTTGACGTTTGTGTGCCAGGTGCCGCGATTCGGGAATACGGACGATGCACCGTTGCTCCAGACCTCCACGCGGAATTCGTAGCCGCAGAAAGTGCGTTGACCAGTGATGTCAATGCTGCGGGAAAAGCGCCATGTGTCGCCGGATGATAGGATGCGTGTTCTTTCACTTTGCGGATCGAGCTGATTGTTTCGATCCCAGTCGGCGATGATGAAAACGGAGTCCGGCATTCCTGCACCGGGGTTTCGCAGCGTGATATCGATGTCGACCTGTTCGTCCGTGCGCGTTTCGGTGATGTTTTCCAGCCAGAGGAGGAGGCGTTTAGCCGCAGCGGAGGCCCGTACCGGGAAGCCGTAGTTCAATTGACTGCCGTCTGTGAGTTCCGTCGCGACGGAGAGGAATACAGCGGACTTTGGAAGTCGCACCGTCACCGGCGGCATGGTGAGAAGCGAGTCCACCAGTGGATGCCCACCGTCGAGAGAATCGAGGTGCCACGACAGCCGGTATCCCGCGATGGGGAGCGTGCGACGGTCGGGAAGCCAGGTGATACCGGCCGTGTCGCCGCGAAGCAGCAGCTGCAGCCCCGAGGGTTCACAGGAATGCATGAACGCGCTTTCGTCGCGATCGAGTGCCGGAAACTCCGGCATGGAGCGGTGCAGGGCAACGATATCCTTGTACCGCAGGATCGGCAGGTCCGGATTGACTGCACGGAGCAGGGAAATATCCGCCGCACCCGCCTCATCGATGAGGGCGAATCGCCGCCCGGCGAACTCGGCGAGGAAGCGATCGCTGTGTATGGCACCGTAATTCACCAGGTAGGATCGGACGCCACGTGCGTCGAATGCCGCCGGCTGGCCCGGGCTGGAGAGCGGGAAAAACAGGATCAGGCCAAGTAAAACAGCGGGAATCAACGGGATGCGGTGCATGTGCGGTCCTCAGGATGAAGCTGTCCGATATATCGAAAATTCTGCGCGAACATGCAAGTATGTGCATGGGATGAAAAAAAACATTGGATTTCATGAAAAAATGAAATACATTCCAGTCTGTATATCAGGTCGGTACTGATTTCCCTGCCGAAAATCCGCTGTCAGAGCAGCATATCGCGTCCCATAACCCGCGATTTTTCCGCACACTTCTCTTTCCGATTCGATATCGAATGTTCGTTTCACGTTGAAGTTCGTTTCATTGGCCAAGCAGAATTACCAGTTTGAAAAACGCCGCAGGGAGCTGGCGAAAAAAAAGAAGAAAGAAGAAAAGCGTCAGAAGAAACTGATGAAATCCGGCAATTCCGAAGAAGACGGAATCGCCGCATCGGATTCGGATGAGCAGTCCACGATTTCCGATCATGAAGATGCGGAGACGGAGGACTCTGAGAAAGACTAATTCCCGAAACCGAAAAGCGGTTTCACGCTGTCGTGTTCTTCGCGTGCTTGATCTTCGACGGTGTATTTTGTGCAGCACGCAACATTGAGGATTAACATGAATATTTACGTTGGAAACCTCTCCTACGATGTCACCGACAGCATGCTGAAAGAGACCTTTGGGTCGTTCGGCGAAGTGTCGGAAGCCAATGTCATCAGCGATCGCGCAACCGGTCGTTCAAAGGGATTCGGTTTCGTCGAGATGCCGAATCGCGACGAAGCGCAGGCCGCGATGAGCGCCCTGAACGGCAGCGAGCTGATGGGTCGCAACCTGAAGGTCAACGAGGCGAAGCCACGTAACGACCGCTGGTAAGCGTTCCTTTTTTTCCATGCGGCGGCATATCCGCTGCAGAACATCGCGGCCTCGTGCCGCGATTTTTTTTTCCCGACGCAGGGATGGTGCGCACGGTTTCATTCCAGAAATCCTTGTCAGGATTCAAAGTGATCCGTACCTTCGATTGTGCTTTCAACAGAAGCGGAGCAACGTCATGCGTCTCGTCCTTTTCCTTGCGGTCGGTCTCTTTCTGTCATTCATGTCCGCACATGCTCAGGACGCCATCATCGCGGATCACACCTGTATCGATCTCGCCATGGTGCCGTCATCCTATGTCGAGCAGGCGAAGCGCACGTTTCGTCTTGCGTACGGTCACACCTCGCACGGAAGCCAGATCGTCAGCGGCATGCAGTTGCTGCGGGCGCAGGCCGGATCGATCTACACATACAGCACCGACGGTTCCGGGGGCTCGCTTTCGCTGCACGACGGCACTCCATCGGGGGATCTCGGGCATAACGGGGATCTCGCCTGGGAGCGGGCGACACGCGCACTCCTGAATCGCGGCGACTGTGACCGCAACATGATCATGTGGTCCTGGTGCGGCGGTTGCTCGGATAACAACGTCGAGGGCATCAACACCTACCTGCAGGCCATGGCGCAGCTCGAGCGTGATTATCCGGATATGACCTTCATCTATATGACCGGTCATCTCGACGGCAGCGGGGAAGAAGGAAATCTGCATCAGCGCAACGAGCAGATCCGAGCGTTCTGCCGCGCGAACGGAAAGGTATTGTTCGATTTCGCGGATATCGAGAGCTACGATCCGGACGGAAACTATTTTCTCGATCGCCGGGCGAACGATAACTGCGATTACATTGATGGAAACGGCCAGCGCCGGAACTGGGCCCAGGAATGGTGTGCCCGCAATCCGGGGGAATGCGCGGAATGCTCCTGCGCACATTCGCAATGTCTCAACTGCCAGATGAAGGGAAAGGCCTTCTGGTGGATGATGGCTCGGCTGGCGGGGTGGGACGGCGTGACCGGCCTCGAAAGCCTATCGGTGCAAGTGCCGGAGTCCCCACAGCTGCATCCCAATTATCCGAATCCCTTCCGCAGCTCGACCGCACTTCGCTTCAACCTCCCGCGGCCTGCCCGCGTCTCCCTGACCGTCTATGACATGCACGGACGGGTGCTGTCGCGCCTGCTCGATCAGGTGCTTTATCGCAGCGGCGATCATACGGTGCGCTTCGATAATTCAGCTCAGCCCTCCGGTCCCTGCCTTATCCGTCTCGACGCCGAGGGCCGGAGCACATATCGCAGCATGCTTCTCCTGCACTGAAAACACCGCGTCCCGGCGAGAGGGGGCCGGGACGCGGTGCGTATCGTCAGCTGTTGGTGTGCTTCTGCGTTATCTGACGATCAAGGTGCTGTTGTCGTGCCACAGCGTTATCTGACGATCAAGGTGCTGTTGTCGTGCTTACCTCGATGAGGAAAGAAGTTCAATTGCAGCTCCCCGTGGAGGTCGTGTTCTTCGAGGATTTGTTTGCTGACGGAATCAACACTTCGTCGATCACGTGAATCACGCCGTTCGACGCGCTGACATCCGCACTCGTGACTTTCGCGGAGTTGATCATCACGCGACCGTCGTTGACGCTGATGCGAATATCCTTCCCCGAAAGAGTGGTGGCCTTCTCGAGATTCGCCACATCCTTCGAAGTGACATTCCCCTTGACGACGTGGTACAGAAGGATGTCCTTCAGCGCCTCCTTGTCTTTCATAAGGGATTCAAGGGTACCCGCGGGAAGCTTGGCAAATGCCTGGTCGGTCGGTGCGAAGACGGTGAACGGTCCCTCGGCCTGAAGGGCGTCGACGAGCCCTGCCTCGGTCAGTGCCCTGGCAAGAATGGTGAAGGACCCGGCTTCCACGGCGACCCCGACGATGTTCTTCTTCTCGGGAGACCTGGAACC
>JAFGKR010000231.1 GCA_016928515.1 Bacteroidota bacterium
ACGCGGTATTGTCGAAGGCCACACCCGTGCGACCGTAGCCGGCATCGATCTTGATGAAGACGTCCACGGTACTGGCAAGGGATGTCTGCAGATGGCGTATCACGCGTGGTGACTCGACGAGGACACCGAGGTGGCAGCGTTCGGCGAGGCGGTCGACGCGGGCGGTTTCGCGGGGATTGTGCGGAAAGGCGATGGTGATATCCGTCCACCCGTTGTCGGTAAAATATTCCGCCATGGAGACAGAGGACACGGTGATCGAGTCGACGCCTTCGTCGCGCAGCCATGAAGCGACACGGCGTGACTGATGGGTTTTGACATGCGGCCGGAAGTGCACGGAAGCCTTGCGGGCAATCGCAGCCATCCGCTTGATATTGCGTCGGCATTTCCGCTCGTCGAGCAACAGAGCGGGAGAAGTAATGTCAGGGTAGGGCGCAAACGCCACGGGGATTTTTCCTATATTTTCAGGTCAGCCGGTTTCACGAGCGCAGGCTTCCGATGAATATTCTCGAATTTTTTCTCGGCGACACGCGACTGTCAGTTCTGCTGTCGGCACTGCTCATCATCGTGCTGGGGTATATCGCGGGACGCCTGCTCAAGGCGCTGCTCCTGTTTTTCAGCAGCAAGATAACAAAAAAAACGCGGTCGACCCTGGACGATCTGATCGTCACCGTGCTCGCAAAAAGCGCCGTTCTGCTCACGACATTCATCGTTGCGTATTGGGTATTGAAAGGGACCGCGGTGACGTTCGCAGAGGAAAGCCTGCTGATCCGGCGCATGGTAACGGTCATCGTCGAGGCGATGTACATCACCATGGTGTTCTACATCGCCGTGTTCGTGGCACGGCTGGTCGATGCTGCAGTGCGCTGGTATCTGCACGAAGTGGCTGCGCGCACGCAAACCCACCTCGATGATGAGCTGGCACCGCTGGCCAATCGCATCCTCAAAGTCCTGATCTATCTGACGGCGCTTATCATCGTGCTTGATCATTACGGACAGAACATCAGCACGCTGGTGGTATCCCTCGGGGTGGGATCCCTCGCCATCGCCCTGGCCGCGCAGGAAACGCTTGCCAACATGATCGCCGGTTTTGTGCTGATGATCGATCGTCCTTTCCGCGTCGGTGACCGCATCCGTCTGCCCGAGGGCACCATCGGGAACGTCAAGGAAATCGGTATCCGGTCGACGAAAGTCATCGACGATTTCCAGGTGATGATTATCACCCCTAATGCCGAGATCGTCAAGAGTCAGATCAAGAACTTCTCCTATCCCAATGATATCGTCCGTTTTGAGGTCCCTTTCGGTGTCGCGTATGGCACCGATCTGTCGAGAATGCGCACCCTTGTGCTCGAGCGTATCAATCGCGAGAGCGATATTGTCGAACCCGAGACCTCGGAAGTGCGTATCATGGAGATGGGCGATTCGTCGATGAATGCGATGTTGCTCTGCAAGATCCGCAACCCCAATGACATCCCGAAGAGAAAGAGTGATCTGCTGCTGATCATTTACGACACGCTGTACGAACACCAGATCGAGATTCCCTTCCCCCAGCACGTTCTGCATCTCGCACCCGCCCTGCAGCAGTTCATGGAAAACAGACGACACACCTCAGAGTAAGTGAAGGAGAGAATGAGCCACAACCATTTCGACGTCACGCGACGAGAGGTCGTGTTCAGGGGACGCGTCTTCACCATCATCCGTGACGAGGTGCGTCACGCAAGGGGATACGAATCGGTTCGGGAAGTGGTCGAACATCACGGCGGTGCAGTGATCGTTCCGGTGTTCGACAACGGCGACGTGTTGTTGATCCGGCAGTTCCGCTATCCCGTGCAGGGGGAAATCATCGAACTACCTGCGGGGAAACTCGCGGAGGATGAGGATCCGCTGGCATGTGCGCGCCGGGAGCTGGAGGAGGAAACCGGCTGCCGTTCCGCGAACCTGCAAAAGTTGACCGCCATGCTCAGCACACCCGGTTTCTGCAGCGAGGTGCTGCACATCTATCTCGCCCGCGAATTGACGGACGGTGAACAGAAACTCGAAGAGGGAGAAGAAAGCATCACCGTGCTGCGGGTTCCGCTTTCGGAAGCGCTTGCCATGTGTCGAGACGGCCGCATTCACGACGGTAAGACCGTCACGGGCCTCATGCTCGCTGCGCTGGAGATGGGGGTGCTGCGGATGGCGGGGTGAGGGTGTCTGCGGAATGCGAGGATCCGGATTGAATGTGACCGAGCCGATGGCTCGGCCCTGCTCTTCAGCGTTGAGTCACGTCCGGGAATGGCGTACGCGATCCGTTGGACCGAGCACGGAGTTGGTCCCTCACCTGAAACCGGATGGACGGAAATGATGTTCTGTTCTGAGATTCCTGATTTCCCACAATGAGAACGAACCATGAAAATCCTTCTGACTCTCACCCTGCTGCTCGCCGTCACGTCCGTCGCCTGCTCCCAGGAGGCACAATCGGGCTCCGACGACGCGGGTGTGTTCGATTTCACCATGACCACGATCGACGGTACGGAGAAGCCCCTGAGGGATTACGACGGGCAGGTGCTTCTTCTGGTCAACACGGCGTCGAAATGCGGTTTCACTCCCCAGTATGCGTCCCTCGAGAAGCTGTACCGGAAGTACAGGGATGAAGGATTCGCGATTCTTGCCTTTCCCGCGAATAATTTCGGCGCGCAGGAACCGGGTACGGATGAGCAGATCAAGGAATTCTGTTCGACGAATTACGATGTCACCTTCGATCTGTTCAGCAAGATCAGCGTGAAAGGGGAGGACATCCATCCTCTCTACGGATATCTGACGGGCCTGCCGGATGTCGGTGGGGAGATACAGTGGAATTTCACGAAATTTCTCGTCGACCGCGGTGGTAAGGTGATTGCACGTTTCAATACGCGTGTCGATCCGCTCGATGAAAGCGTCAACACTGCTCTCGAAAAAGCGTTCGACAGGGAGTAACAGCCGGATATTCCTGAGTGCTTCAAAACTGGAGAGATCGCAGGATTGATTCGCATCACCTGCGGTCTCTATCTTTTCTGTTTCAGCATTCGATGCTGATGATCCGTACTCACACTGACAGGTGCCGATGAAGTCCCGCAAACGATCACTCTTCAGCCGTTCACTCGACAAAGTCGAGATGATCGGGAACGCTCTTCCGCATCCCGCCACAATTTTCGCCCTCCTCGCATTCTCTGTTGTCATCGTCTCCGCCATCGGTGCGGCGCTCGGACTGACCGCGCTGCATCCCGGGACGGGGGAAACCATCACGGTGCGCAGTCTGCTGACCGGAGAGGGCGTCCGCTGGATGTTCGAACATGTCGAGGATAATTTCGTACGGTTCCCGCCACTCGGGCTGGTGCTGGTGGCCATGATCGGTATCGGTGTCGCCGAAGGTTCGGGATTGATTACTGTGCTGATCCGCGCGCTCGTGCTCAAGGCGCCGAAACGCCTCATCACCATGGCCATCGTGATGGCGGGTGTGCTCAGTCATCTCGCATCGGAAGCAGGGTATGTGGTTCTCATTCCCCTCGGTGCCGTGATCTTCCTTGCGCTTGGCCGGCATCCCATGGCCGGATTGGCCGCGGCTTTTGCCGGGGTCAGCGGTGGCTTCGGTGCGAACTTTCTGATCGGCAGCGTGGATCCGGTGCTCGCGGGACTGACACAGACTGCGGCGCAGATCATCGATCCCTCCATCAAGATCAACGTGGCGGTCAATTTTTACTTCATGTTCGTATCGGCACTCATGATTGTCGTCGTGGGGACCTTTGTCACGGAAAAAATCGTCGAGCCCCGGCTCGGGAAATATCGTGGGACAGAACAGGCCATCGAAATGGAACAACTGACCGAGACGGAGCGCAAGGGTATTCTCTGGGCGGGCGTCAGCGTCTTCCTGGTTGTTGCCGCCTTCGTAATCACCGTGGTTCCGGAGAATGGTCTGTTGCGCATTCCCGGTGAGGAAGTGCTCCATTCCTCCTTCTTCAATGGCATGATCACAGCGATCATGGTGTTTTTCCTTATTCCGGGTCTGGTATACGGTGTCGTCACCGGTTCCATCCGCTCCGACAAGGATGGCATCAAGCAGATGATATCGTCCATGAGCCACCTGGCGACCTACATCGTCCTTGTGTTTTTCGCCGCGCAGTTCGTGTATTATTTCGGGTATTCCAATCTCGGACTGATCATCGCCATCGAGGGTGCCGATTTCCTCAGCCACATCGGGCTGACCGGCATTCCCCTTATGCTGGCCTTCATTGTCGTCAGCGCCATCATCAACATGTTCATGGGATCGGCCTCAGCGAAATGGGCGATCATGGCACCGGTGTTTGTGCCCATGTTCATGCTCATGGGCTATCACCCCGCCCTGACACAGATGGTGTTCCGTATCGGTGATTCCCTGACGAATGTCATTACCCCCATGATGTCATATTTCGCACTCATCGTCGCCTTCGCCGAGAAATACGATGAGGATTACGGCATCGGGACAATTATTTCGACCATGCTTCCGTACAGTATTGTTTTCGCGATTTTCTGGACACTTCTTCTCATTCTCTGGATGGTGTTCGGTCTGCCGGTCGGTCCCGACGGTCCCATTCACTATATCCAGAACTGAGGTGCGTCCGTACATGTGTGACCCCCCGATCTTTGACGGGAGGGCCGATTTTCGTAGCTTTTTAAGCTTGAACTGCTTTCGGTTCCCCAGAACCTCTCTGAGCGACAGCGTATGCAATATTTTGTGACAGTGCTTATCGGAATGCTTGTCGGCGTTCTGATCACGGTTCCCTTGGGACCGACGTCGCTGTACGTTGCGCACCGAACGCTGAACGGGGACACGCGCAAAGCGATGCTTGTGGCGGTCGGAGCCGTGCTGATCGATGTGTTTTACTGCCTGATCATCACGATGGGATTGATATCCCTGATTCACCCGTATCTCGAGAATCTCATCGTTCAAAGCCTCTTTTCCGTATTCCTGATCGGCTACGGCATCAAAATGCTTTTTTTTCGTCGCCGTGCATCCACGAACGAGAAGAACGGAGGTGCCGAAGCACGCGTGACTTCCGTCCCGGACGAGGAGGATCTCCCTGCATCACGATTTCGGCTTTCGAAATCGCATTACGGTGGCGTTCTCATCGGGATTTCAATGACGCTGGCGAACCCGACGCTTTTTTTCTCGTGGGTGGCGGTTCTGAGCTTCGTCACCGCGCATGGACTGCTGACGGACAGCACAGTGCACAAGCTGGTGTTTTCCGGCGCAGTCGGCGTCGGCAGTATGCTGTGGTTTCTGGCGCTGGTGCTGTTTGTCCGCAGCCGGCGGCACATCATCTCCGAAACATTCATTCATCGCGCGTCATCGATTACTGCCCTTGTGATCATTGGATTTGGTGTGTATTTTACGATCGTAATCTTTCAGCAGCTGAACGGAATGACCTGATCGGGAAACGGTTACCGCTCCCTGCTGCCCGGAAACGCGAACAGCGTACCACCCCCACCCTCCGGACGGTTGACACTGCACGAGCATCAGCACCCCGACCTCCGGAAATGCGGATACGAACAATGAAAAACTCCCTCGCGCTGTACTTGTTGCTCTGCGGCATGGTTCTGGCGGAAATGTCCCTTTTCGCGCAGTCACCCGTCGTGCGCCTCGATGCCCCCGGATCGCATGCCGAAGAGGTCAGCATTGCCATCAACCCGCTGAATCCCGACAATCTCGTCGCGGGTTCGAATCTCGACTACGTGTACCACTCCTTTGATGGTGGCGCGACCTGGGAGCAGCACAGCCTGCCGCCGGGCACCTGGGGCGATCCGAGTGTCATTTTCGACCGCACCGGTCGCGCCTATATAGCGAACCTGGTATTCGGTTGGGACGCTATCATCGTGCGGCACAGCGACGACGGAGGGAAAAGCTGGTCGGAAGCGGTGAAGCTGTTCGGGCCAAGCTCGGACAGTGCCCGCGCAGGAAATCTTCGGTATTCCAGTCTCCAGGACAAGGAATGGCTCGCCACGGATCTCACGGAGGACAGTCCCTACCGCGGTTTTGTCTATGCCGCATGGACGGATTTTACGAAATATGGAAGCACGAGTCCCCGGGACAGCAGTGTCATCGTTTTCGCACGATCGACCGACCGCGGCGAGAGCTTCGACCCCTATGTCCGCGTCAGCGACCGCGCGGGTGATGCAATCGACAGTGACAACACCATGGAAGGCGCAGTACCGGCAGTCGGACCCGAAGGAGAGATCTACCTCACGTGGTCGGGACCGGAGGGTATCTATTTCGACCGGTCCTTCGACGGTGGCGTCACCTGGGGGGAAGATCGCATCATCAGCGATCAGCCGGGCGGCTGGGATATCTCCGTCTCCGGGATCATGCGTGCAAACGGCCTGCCCGTCACGGCGACAGACATATCATCGTCTCCGCATCGAGGGAATGTCTATGTCAACTGGGTGGATCAGCGCAACGGTGACCCCGATGTGTTCATCATGCGTTCCGGGGATCACGGCAGCACATGGACGAATCCCATCCGCGTCAATGACGACGAACCCGGAAACGGCAAGGATCAGTTCTTCACCTGGATGACAGTCGATCCCATCACCGGTGATCTGGCGATCGTTTACCATGACCGCCGCCAATACGCAGGCGATTCCACCGATGTGTATCTCGCACGTTCCACCGACGGCGGCAGCAGCTTCCGAAACGAACGTATCAGCAGTGTTTCGTTTTACCCGACGCCTTTCGTGTTTTTCGGTGACTACAACGGGATCGCCGCGTATGACGGACGCATCCGGCCGATATGGACACAGCTGGATCAGGGTGAACTCAGTATCCATACCGCCCTGATCGATGCGCCAACCTCCGCGTCAGGCACTGTCTCCGCGCCGGGGTCCGTTCTCGGGGTACGCGGATACCCGAATCCCGTCAGTGCCGCGACGGAGAGCGCGGTTACATTTACTGTACACATACCGACGAACGGAATGCTGCGTTTCGCAATCCACGATCTGGTCGGCAGGGAAGTAGCCGTCATTGCCGAGGAGCACACCGAGGCGGGGACACGCATGTATTCGCGGGATGTTTCCGCCCTTCCGGCAGGGATCTATATCTGTCGGGTGCTGCTGCAGAGCGGAATGCGCAGCAGCGCAGCGACAACTCTGGTCACCATTCTGCACTGACCATAACGCATGAACATCACCGGGTCATGACATTTTTTCCGTCCTGATCGCCTATTGCGGCCGGACAAGATTCCGAAGCGATGGACACCCGTTCGTCGTGCCGACGAATCGCAACAAGAGGTTCATATGAGTGATATTACAAAATTGACCAAGAACGAGCTCATCGAGGAAGTTCTGCGTCTGCGCAACCAGTACGAGGAATGCAGCGACGCCGATGGAGGGAACGGAAAATTCGACGAGGATGCGCTGTTCGCTCTCGCCGGCGATGTGGAGGGCGACGAGCTGTTCCTGGTCACGGAGACCGGGCGTTTCGTGTACGTCAACGACACCATGCAGAAGCAGCTGGGGTATTCCGCCGAGGAGTTGCTCGGGATGACTCTTCCCCGTATCGATCGGGTAACCACGCGGGCACAATGGTTGCATCGTGTGTCGCGCCTCAAGCGGTCGGGCGCCCCCGAGCTGTTCGAAAGCGAGCAGATCGCCAATAATGGTTCCATTCTCAGGAGGGAGGTAAGCGCAAGCTACATCACGTACCGCGCACGAAATTACGTGCTCTGTGTCGGTATGGAACTCGAAGCAGAGGAAGACGAGCGCCGGCCACCGTCCACCGTCCGCACACGGGAGGAAATTCTGCAACAGATGACATCCGACGGCGTTCTCATTGTGGATACGCGTGGAACGATCATCGAGAGCAACGCCGTGGCCGACCGTCTCCTCGGTGTTCCCAGAAGCGAGATCATCACACGGTCCTGTGTCGACTCGCGCTGGCGGTTGGTGGACACTGCCGGAGCGCCGCTCAGTATTTCCAGTCACCCGATCATGATCGCACTCGTCGAAGAACAGCAGCTGTTCAACCGCCGCATCGACATGCTTACGCATGACGGAAGCCGCAGGTCACTGCTTATCAATGCCGCGCCTCTTCACGACAGTGCGGGTGAACTGATCGGCGCAGTCGGCTGTATCCGCCCCTTTGATGACAGTGCGGAGCGTGGGGAGGAACTCCAGAAAGCGAAAGCGGCCCTGGCGCTGGAGCGTGGCGTGGCGGAAATCGTCGTTCACGGAGGATCGGAAGACGATCTTGAACGCCGCATCTGTCAGCTCCTCGTCGAATACGGTGGCTTCTCTCTCGTCTGGCGTGCCGTCACAGAGGAGAAGGATGAACGTCTGCATCCCAGCTTCAGTGCAGGCGAACAAACGGATTTTCTCATGAAAATCAAGGTGCGGTACGACAACACGGCACTCGGCAACGGTCCACTCGGCAAGGCGATGAAAACCCGCGAGACCGTCGCCGTCGGTGACCTGCTGGCGGATTCCAGCCATGAGCCGTGGAAACGCCAGGCCGAGATCAGCGATCTGCATTCGCTGGTCGCGCTGCCTCTGCTGCATGAAGGACAGGGGTACGGTCTGTTGACGGTGTATTCGAAGGACCGGAATCACTTCATCGGTGCCGAACTCAAACGCATGCAACACGTCGCCGATATGCTTGCCTACGGAATCAGTGTTCGGCGCCGCACCGCCGCCATTCGCCAAACGATCAGCGATCATACCATCAATACACACCTGCTTGACGCATGCGAGGAACAGGCGAAAATCGCGTTCGCACTGTTCGACGCCGACGATCCTTTCCGCTGCATCACCGCGAATCGTCATTTCGGAAGTCTGCTGGACGAACCATTCCGCAGCAGCGGTGTCGAGGAAAAGTATGTCAGCGATTTCATGTACGCACTGTATCATCGCGACCTCTATCAGCAGCTGCAGCAGGCAGTCGGGGGCAATGTCCTTTCCGTTGATGCCGCCGTGTTCACCGACTGGCAGGGCAACGCGATGCAGTGGAACTGGCGCATTTTCCCCGTCTCCTCGGCGGACGGGGAAGACCGTCTCCTCTACGTCGCATATTGCATTTCTCCTCCGGATGTGGAGAGTGGAAGTGGAACGGAAGTCTCGATGGCAGCCGCTTCCCTGCCTGTGGGAGAGGACGCGGCATCTGCGCCTTCTGCAGCCGCTCCGATTCCGGTGGGAAGTGTGCTCCCGCGAGCAGACGAACCGGCCGTTGCAATTGTGGACTATCCTCGTTTCGGCCCCCGTTCCAAGGAGGAAACCCGCGTATCCCGCTTTCTCGAAGAGGGACGTGTCGTGGAACTCAACGCCGCCGCCGCGGCGCTGTTCGAGGGAGGGATGGATGCGCGGGAGCGAGAGGCCTCCTCCCTGTTTGGTACATCCGATGCCGCAGGCCACTTTCTCGGACGACTCCTGTCTGTGCGGGATTCGGCAGCAACGCTGGAATACACCGAACCATCGAGCGGCCGCACCTTGCAGTGCCTTGCCTTCTTCTCCACAACCGATGATGCGCAGCGGGTCTGCATGGTCTTGACACACTGACGGCAATCCCCCAGACAGTGGTGACTCCTGATGATTGAAAGCATTTTCAGCGACGATTCCATCGTCCTGCGTCCCACCGTGATCGAGGTCGACCTCGATGCGTTGCGGCACAACATCGCACAGATCCGCAGCCGTGTCGGACAGGCACGCATCATGGGGACGGTGAAAGCGAACGCCTACGGCCATGGACTTCTTCGTACGGCAAAGGAGCTGCTGCGTTTTGGTGTCGACGAACTTGGTGTGGCATTCCTCGAGGAAGGCATCATCCTCCGGCGTGCCGGTGTCACTGCGCCGATTCTCGTCCTGGGGGGCATCATCGGCAACCAGATCACGCATTTTCTCGAATACGATCTGCAGATCACTGCGTCGTCGGTGTACAAAGTGCGACAGATCGACGAAACGGCCGGTGCAATGGGGTGCCGTGCGAGCGTGCATCTCAAGGTCGACACCGGTATGGGTCGTATCGGCATCCGGCATGAAAATGCACACGAACTGTTCGCAGCTGCCATTGAGGCACGGAATGTCGACCTCTGCGGTGTCTATTCACATTTCGCATCATCGCATGATGCCGATCCATCCTTCACCCGCCTGCAGCTCGAACGTTTCATGGATGCGCTGGATTATTTTCCGACACATGGCGTGCCCATGCCTGTTCGGCATATTGCGAACTCCGGTGCCATTCTCCAGCATGAAGACACCATCCTGGACATGGTGCGTCCCGGCATCATGATGTATGGGGTGTATCCCGGTCCGGAAGTGCGAAAATCGACTCCGCTACGGCCTGCGTTGTCGATGAAGACGCGCGTAGTGTATTTCAAGGTTGTGCGCGAAGGGGCCTCCATCGGGTATGATCATACATGGACAGCACCGCGCCAGACCCGTGTGGTGACCCTGCCCGTCGGTTACGGCGACGGCTATCCGCGCAGCCTGTCGAACCGCGCCTCAGTGCTGATCAATGGTCGCCGCTATCCCGTCGTCGGCCGCGTGTCGATGGATCAATGTATGGTGGACATCGGTCAGGATTCCGCGTTCAACGGGGACGAGGTCGTGCTGATCGGTCGACAGGGGGCAGAATGCATCACCGTGGAAGAATTGGCGGCATATTGCGACACCATTCCCTATGAAATTCTGACCATGATCAACACGCGGGTTCCGCGAAAGTATATCCGTGCGCAGGAAGATGTGATGGATGCCGATCTGTTGTGAGAAGATGGTGAATCCCGTATACTTACGCAGCATACGGTAGCCGCACAAGTACTCTCCCGCAACTGAAAACGTGGCTTCCTCAGTATTGATCATCGCGGGAGAGGGAATCAGCACGAGCCGTCGGAGCGCTGATGGAAATTGTCAACGTACTGTTGATCGAGGATCATGAGGGAGAGGCGAGGCTGAACCAGCGCCTGCTGGAACGTTCCCATACTATGGAGTTCCATTTCACGAATCTGCGAACACTCGCGGAAGCACAGGATGCTCTTGCCCACTCCATGTTTGATGTTCTCCTGCTCGATCTGAATCTTCCCGACTGCAAGGGTGTCGAGACGTTCGAGCGACTTCAGGAAGCGGCACCACAGCTTCCCATTGTGATCATCTCCGCCATCGCGGATGAACGGATCGCAACGGAGGCCATTCGGTGCGGTGCGCAGGATTATCTTGTCAAGGGCAACATCACCAGCGAGGTCATGACCCGCGTTGTGCGGTATGCCATGGCGAGGAAAACGCACACCAGTCCGTTCGCAATTCCCGTGCGGTCGACGACGGATTATCCACTTGCCGTTCCCTTCCTGGTCACACAGGACGATACGCTCCGCATTGACATGCGGCATCTGGCGCATCTTGTCGACGTGGAGAAAGCGGAACAGCCGTTGACGTTGCAGCAATTGATCGACGGAAAGGATAAGGCACGGACGGAACTGCTTCTCGACCGTGTACGCAGAGGTGGAAGCGCGGAAATGATCACCGTTCTGCTGGCGTCGCCTGCGGTAGCGGAGAACGCCGCCGTCCTGCTTATCGTCAATCCTCCACGCAAGAGGAGTGATGCAGCCCTGCGCGGGATTTTCCTACCCGTCGCCACGGGACTGCACGCGGAGACCGATCTCGCCGCATCGGAGGCAAAGTACCGTGCGCTCGTCGAACACAGCCAGGATGGCGTGTTCATCATCCGTGACGGTCTTCTGCTCTTTGTCAATCGAGCCCTCGCCGATCTCACAGGGTATGATCCGGAGGAAATGGTCGCAAGGCCGATGACGGACTTTATCGCGCCCGAGGATCGACGGAATGTCACGGACCGCTACGAGCGGCGCATGGCCGGAGAGGATGTTCCCACCCGATACGAATTCTCAATTCTTCATCGCAGCGGGCATCGACGTCGTGTACAGCTGAGTGTCGGGCGCATCCCCTATGAAGACGATTATGCCGCGATGGGAACGGTGAAGGATGTCACCGAACAGCAGCGGATCGCTTATCTTCTGCGTATCCAGCATCAGCTTGCGCTCGATCTGGCATATGCGTCCGATGCCCAGACCGTGCAGGAACATATTCTGAACGCGGTTCTCCGTATCGAAAGTATCGACTGCGCAGCGGTCTACGCGCTGGATCACAGAGAGGGGGGATATCACTGCGTCCTCTCCCGTGGTGTGCAGGATGTCCACGCCGAGCTGGAATCCTCCGTGACATTCCACGAAGAGCATGAGCGCTTGATTCGGCAAAGCGCAACCGTGTTTTTCCCTGCGGACGAGATGAAGGAGATGCGAGGATTTGCCGTTCTCACAGCACACGGCGTTCAGTGCATGGGCATCATCCCCGTTATTCATGGCGGGGCCATTATCGCAGCGCTCAGCGTTTGTTCCCTGACCGATTCAGTTTGCCTCCCCATCGTTCAGCAGGCGCTGGAATCCATCGCTTCCAATCTCGGCGGGGTGCTGGCACGTCTTTCCGCGGAAGAGGCCATGCAGGATACGGACCTGCTCTATCGCGCTGTGGTGGATAAAAGCCACGATGCGATCTTCATCTATCGCGATGATCGCCTGCTTTTTGCCAATGAACGAACCATGGAACTCACCGGCTATTCACGCGAGGAGTTACTGAGCAGCAATCCCTGGTCACTGATCCATCCGGAGGATCGCCCGCGCATTCAGGAAATCGCCACGCAGCGCGTCTCGCTGAGCGATACACCGATCGTGTACGAGGGCCGGGTTCTGACCAGGGACGGGACAATCCGTCTCGGTGAATTCGCCTCCACGATCATCCGCTACCAGCAGGACCTCGCCGCACTGGTCACGGTACGCGACATCACCTCACGGAAGAGCCAGGAAGAAAACCTCCGGCGAAGTGATGCGCTGCTTCGATCCTCGGGTTTTGCCGCCGCCCGCTTTCTCCGTTCCTCGGATTGGGAGTCGTGCATACATGAAGTTCTCGAGCATTATGGCGATGCGGCGAATGTCTGCCGTGTCCTGCTGATGCAGAATCATCGGGATCCCTCAGGTGAGCTGTGCATGAAACAGCGTTATGTTTGGGTGCGTCGGGAAATGCGGGAGACACTGCTTGAATCCGTGCCCGACGGGCAGTCCTATTCGGATGCGCCGTTTACGCGTTGGGCCGAGGAGCTGACTGCGGGACGCCCCATCGCTTCCGTCATCGATTATCTCCCCGACGCGGAACAGATCATTCTTGCTCGTCAAAGTGTACGCTCCACCGCATTCATCCCGGTGTTCGAAGGGGAGGAATGGTGGGGATTTCTGCGCTTCGATGAATGTCGCGTCCGGCGTACCTGGCTGCGTCCCGAGATCGATGCGATGCAGGTAGCTGCCGAAACGCTGGGTGCCGCCATCCACCGAAAGCGGAGCGAAGAAGTCATCCTCGCTGCCAGGGATCGCGCGGAACACGCCGACAACATCAAGAAGGCATTCATCGCAAACATGTCGCACGAAGTCCGCACGCCGCTGAATATCATTCTCGGGTATCTCGTTCTCGTGGCGGAACTCAGCGGAGACAGTAACGAGGAGGTACGGGAATTTGTCCAGGCCATCGATGACGCAAGTCAGCGGCTGATCCGCACCGTTGATTCCATCATGAATATCTCGCGATTTCAGATGGAGGATATCGCACTGGAGCGCGTTCCGCTGCGCTTCGACAAACTTGTCGGCAACTGCGTGGACAGTTTCCGTCACCTCGCCGAGGAGAAGCATCTCGATCTGCAGTTCCATAACACCTGCGGTCATGTGGAGCTCATGGCGGATCAGCACTTCCTCGCCGAATCCGTCGAGCATCTGATCGATAATGCCGTCAAGTTCACCTCCCGTGGAAGCGTCACGGTACGGTTGGACCGCGAACCGCCCACTGGTGTCACGCTCTCCGTTGCGGACACAGGGATTGGCATATCCCGCGAATTTCTGGAACGCATGTACGACCCGTACATGCAGGAGGATATCGGATACGATCGTGTCTATGAGGGGATCGGACTGGGTCTGACGCTGGTCAAGTTGTATCTGGAGGCCCACGGAGCGCGCATCGACGTCGAGAGCAGGAAAGGAGAGGGAACGATATTCTCCGTGACGTTTCCGATCGATGTGATCGGCACATCGACATGATCCGCGCCCGCATCGTTCGATTGTTTGATGTGATTGGTCTATATTATGTTCATTCAGAGCTGAAATGCCGATCGAGGAGTCTTATCCCATGACCGAACGTCAACAAAACATCCTGGTGGTTGAGGACGATGAGCAGAGCCAGAAATACATGCGCATCCTGCTCTCCCGGGAATACGCCGTTCATATCGCCGCTACGGGCAAACAGGCCTGGGACATTCTTGCAAACGAACCGGTCGACATCATCCTGATGGACCTCTCGCTTCGCGACGGTGAGGACGGATTGCAGATCACGCGGAAAGTCCGTCTCGATGAGCGCTACCGTCATATTCCCATCATTGCCCTGACCGCACACGCCTTTCCCGAAGATCGCAAGCGCAGTCTCGATGCCGGATGCAACGACTACGTGTCCAAACCGTTTCAGTGGGTGCATCTCAAAACGGTGATGGAGAAATACCTGTGATTGCGCTCCCGCCGCTCATGGTTCTTCTCCTCTGTTTCTTTCCGCTCCTCCTTCCGGCACAGATGGTGGTGCAACCGTTTGCCCTGTTCCTCGATCCGCTTCACGCGGAAGGACAGATTCGCATTATGACGGGCCCGGTGGCAGGCGGTCCGCTGCGGATCTCCATCGAGAGCGGGACACCGGAGCACGGATCGACATCAACGTCCGCTTCCTGTGCCGCATGGTGCAGCGTCGACCCGGAGGAATTCAAGGCGACGGCAGGACAAGAGCACACGGTCTCACTGCGCGTCCAGCCTCCTGCGGATGCCGCCGACGGAGAATACCGCGCTTTTATCAGCGTAGTCGTCGAAGCGGGTGATACAGTCGTGATTCCCCTGCATTTTCGCATCGGCGATGTGTACAGCGACGTGAAGCTCGCGAATGTCGGTGTGGAGCGGACGACTGAGGAAGTTCACTTCCTGCTGTATCTGCAGCAGCTCGGGAACGCGGCCTATCACGGGAATCTGCACATCACGATTCAGGACGGAAAGAGTCGCGCTGTATTTGAATCCCGCGATCCCGTTGATATCTATGACAGGGGAACCCTGCGGTATACGCTCCCAGCATCGAAAGTCCCGAAGGGGAGGTACAAGATTTTCCTGGATTTTGATTCCGACCGCGTGGATCTCGGAGGACATGCCCTTCCGGTTCTGCCGAAAAAGTTCACCGTGGAGATCGCCATGTCATGACCGGTCATGAGGCGGCACAGAAAAGGTGCCGCGTGGTTTCAGAGAAGTGCGCGGAATTATGTACATTCTTCGAAGTGCGAAAACCGAATGTGTTTTCGGACGAGCTGCCACGGTGGCAGCTGCTCACGAACAGACACTCCATCATAAGAACGCAACGGAAACAGATTCATGAGCGCCAACAGAAGGTCCAGCACCATTGTCGTCATCGAGGATATCGGTTCGATCACGAAACTGCTCTCCATCATTCTCCGCAAAGCCGGCTATGAGGTGGAAACGTTCGAAACGGGCGAAGCGGCCTGTGAGTGGCTTAAGGACAACGAGCCGAGCCTGGTGCTCTGCGATATCATGCTTCCCGGTATGCATGGGGAAGAAGTGCTTTCGTTCATCCGCACACTCCCGCACGGGAAGGATCTGAACGTGCTGGCGGTGACCGCCCTCGCCAATCCCGGAGACCGGGAACGCCTGCTCAAGCATGGTTTCACCGATCATATTCCCAAGCCCATCAATCCCGGTACTTTCATCTCCCAGATTCAGCAGTACATCGCCTCCTGAGAATCAGAACAACCGTTTCCAGAGCGCGGTATTCTCAGGATATTCCGGCGTGGCGATCACCGTGCTGACGCAGAAGCGCCGGAGTGCCTCCTCGATCGACACCGTCCCGAGAGCGGAATCCCGTTTCCCTGTGAACGGGAAGTGATCGGGACCGCGCTGGCATTTCCCGTTGATGTTCACGCGTCCCACGTAGTGCGCGGCGGCGGTGACCATGCGGCGGAGTCGGACGGGGTCGGTATCGAAGATACTGCACTGCTGCCCGTAGCGGGAGTACTTGACGTAACTCAACGCCTCATCCTCATTCGTGAAGCGGAGCACCGGAAGCAGCGGACCGAACTGTTCTTCCCCGAACAATCGCATGCCTTCCGAGACACCTGTGACCAGTGCCGGACGCATGAGCGTATATACGCGTTCGCCCCCCCCCGGATTCTCTATGACCGCACCCTCTTCCCTCGCATCCTCAAGCAGCTCACTCAGCCAGCGGGCATGTTCGCGGCTGCTGATGGGTGTCACGCGCGCTTGTTCCCACGGCATGCCCGGCTCGATGGCGGTGAACTCCTCGGCCATCCGTTCGATGAAGGTGTCGGCGATGCTTTCATGCACGAGAATCATCTTGATAGCTGCGCAGCGCTGACCGTTGAATGCGAGCGCACCTTTGACGCATTCCTCGATGGTGATATCCATCGGTGCGTCAGGCAGCACGATGGCAGCATTTTTTGCTTCGAGTCCGAGAAGCGTGTGCAACCGGTGCGGCGCCGGATGGAGGGAGATCAGCCGGTCGGCGACGGTGCTGGTACCGATGAAGGCGAAGACATCGATGCCTCCGTGCTCCATCAGAGGCGGGAGCAGTTCCTCGCTCGCACCGAAGAGGACGCTGACGATGCCGTCGGGGAAGTGCTCGGCCAGGATCGGCAGCAGATGTGCGTACAGCAGTCCCCCACGTGGCGGTGCCTTGATGATCACGCTGTTTCCCATCAACAGGGCGGGAATGGCGTTGGTCAGGGTTTCGTAGAACGGGTAGTTGTACGGTCCGACGCAGAGGACGACGCCGATGGGAAGCAGATCCACGCGTCCCACGACCTGCTGCAGAGACGTGTCGCGCCGCTCGCGTTTGTCCAGATCCAGAGCGGCGTCGATGGTCTCCAGCGCGTACTCCAGCGTACGGTCGAATTCATTGAGCGCCTCGTGGTAGACTTTCCCCACCTCCCACATGATGTGCAGGGCGATGTGTGTGCGGAGGGGACGCACGGCATCGAGAAAGGCACGCACGGTTGCCGCCCGCTCTTCCAGCGACAGCATCGGCCATGCACCGTCACCGAAAGCGAACGCACCCATCGCCGCATCGAGTGCCTCGAGTGCGACGGGGCTGTCCAGCTCGGGAATCGATCCGAGCCGCGGAAAGCGGATGTCATCACCGTCCCGCAGCGGAACGGGCGAACGGATTTCCGTCACACGGCCATCCCATTCACGGAGGTTACCGGCGATGAACTGCCGCGCCTCCGTTTCCGGTGGGTGCATGTCGGGAGGAATGTTGTCAGCGCGTGGAATCTGTGAAAGGAGTGTCATCTTGAATCGTCTGAATTCGTGGGCTCACAATAATTGCAACAGGGAAGCGGCGGTCGGGGTCCGGGTACGCAGTGAAAGCTCCTGCCGGTCATACGTGGCAGCGCTCCCATACTTCAAAGATACACATTCCGTGCGTATCCCTGATCTTTGCCGTATCTTCACTGCATGGAATCGTGGACCTTCCATCCCATCGGTGTGTTTTCCTCGCCGCGGAAGAACCGCTACGATGTGCCGCGGCAGGGTGTACTCGATACTTCGCATGAGGCCGAAGTGCTGCTGCATGAGGGAAACAACTTCGAGCACGCACTCGCCGATCTGCGTGGTTTCGACCGCATCTGGCTGCTGTTCGTCTTTCATCTGAACGAGGGATGGAAGCCACGCGTACAGGTCCCGCGGAACAGTGAGGAAAAAATCGGCGTCTTCGCCACACGTGCGCCGTATCGTCCCAATCCCGTCGGACTGAGCTGCGTCCGCCTCCTGGAAGTGAACGGGTTGCGTCTTCGTATTGCGGAATGCGATCTCATCGACGGGACGCCGATTCTGGATATCAAGCCGTATCTGCCTTTCGCCGACAGCTTCCCGGACGCCGCCACGGGTTGGGCGGAAGAGCGGGATGCGCAGTACGATGTTTGTTTCGAAAGCCTTGCCATGCAGCAACTGCTCTGGCTGCGGTCGGATGATGTCGATCTCCTGCCGTTCGCGGAGACACAGCTCGAAGCGCGGCCAACGGACGACGCACGCAAACGTGTTTCCCCGCATCCCGATCTGCCTGGCCGGTACGTCCTCGCCTACCGAACCTGGCGCATTGTTTTCCGTGTGGATTCCGACGCCGGGCTCGTGCATGTCGAGCACATCCGTTCCGGCTACACTGCCGAAGAACTCAGCGTGGCGGACGATCCGCATGAAGACAAATCCCTGCATCGCTCATTCATCGAAGATTTTCCGGAGGAATAGCATATGGCCAGACGCATCAATCCGTTTGAGGAAGATTCTCTTCCGCCGTTCGACGGTTTTCCGAAAGGCGCCTTGCACTTCCTGCGCGAGCTGAAAAAGAACAACGACCGGGACTGGTTCAACGAGAACAGGAAGCGCTACGAACAGAACGTCAGGGAGCCCATGCAGATGCTGCTGGCTTCGCTTGCCGCACGCATGAAGGGTGTGCATCCCGACATTGTTGTCGATCCGAAGAAATCGATGTATCGCATCCAC
>JAFGKR010000232.1 GCA_016928515.1 Bacteroidota bacterium
CATGCTCAGCACCGCGAAACACAGGGTGACACCGAAAAGCACCGGCAGCGACAGGAGGCCACGCAGGCGGCGGGAGGATCGTTGCTGCCCAAGCGCGCGTGCGGACACGGCGCCCTGCACGGCGGCGAAGCACAGCAGCGGCAGTATCGGGATGAGCAGGATTTCGATGCGGAGTTGCAGCAACCAGAGTACCGCGACTGAACACACGAGCGTCACGGCGACAAGCACCCACTGAACGCGCCGGTTGATGACCAGTGCGTTCCAGATAAAAACCGCAGCGAAGGGCAGGAGAATGAGCAGCTGCATCGTGGCAGGATGAGACAGCCGCATCCCGCCGCTCTCCCTGAGCAAGCCGTCCAAACCAGACCAACCACCGCCGGACGACACTGCGGCGGCAAACATCCACAGCGCATCGCCCTTCCCGTGCGCGTCTGTCATCATCCACGCCCAGGGGAGCCAGACCGGCAGGGAGACCAGCGTCATCAACACTGCAGCGGTCCAGGTCCGTCGGCGCGCTGCTGGTGAAAGAAAGACCGCTGCGATCACCACACTCACGGGAAGCACAAGTGCGACCGCACTTTTGGTGAGCAGCGCCGCACCGAGTGCCAGACCGGCAGGGACAGCGAAGATGCGCCGACGCAGACGGATGGCACGCAAAACCAGCCAGAGCGCGGCGAGCAGGCAAAGCGCAATGACAGTTTCGGGCTGGGCCTGCCGGGAGAAAAAGACCGGGAGGGGTGAAAAAGCGAACAATCCCGCCACGGCCAGCGCATGGCCGGGCGGCAGATGCTCACGGGCGAAACGATAGAGGAGCAGGACAAGGAGCGCACCGGCGAGCGCCGCCGGCAGCCGGTATGCCCACAGCGCATCATGAAACAGCAGCACCGACGCCGCCGAGAGCCAGACGAAAAGCGGCGGCTGGGTTGCGTAGCGGAGCCCGCTGAGCATATGCGGGCTCTGATCCCACATGTCACCGTATTGTAACAGAACCTGCACACGCAGCGCATACACCGATTCGTCCCATTGCTGCATCTCACTGAAGGAGAGGCCGATGAGGCGGAAAAACGCCATGAAGATGAGAATCGGCACACGATAGCGGATAACTCCGCGAAGCAGCCTGGGACAGAGTGTCGGCCGTTCCCGCTCCCGGTGCTTCCCGGTGTCGATATAGGTGATCTGCGGCATATTGGAATATTGCAATTTCACGCAAATCCATGATATGCGCAAGAAACAAGGCCGATCCGCGACAATATTTTGACACTTCGTGTGTTTTTCATTGATTTTATTGCAGCAATGCGATAAGTTACATTGACGTAACTGACAGACCATTGTGGTGAGGTCCATGTATTTACTCAGTCTTATCATCATTCTCAGTTATATCGCCGGATCCATTCCGACAGGTCTGCTTGTGGGACGCTGGTTCAAGGGAATCGACATCCGCCGGCACGGCAGCGGCAACATCGGCAGTACGAATGTCATGCGCACGCTCGGATGGAAGCTGGGACTGCTGGTTCAGGCCGGGGACATCGCCAAAGGGCTTGTGGCCGTGCTTCTCATCGCCCGTCTGCACTACGGAGATTTCCCGTTCAACAACCGCACCCCCTTCGATGACATCACCATCGTTCAGATCATCGCGGGACTGGCGGCAGTGCTCGGACACATTTTTTCCGTCTTTCTCAACTTCCACGGCGGTAAAGGCATCAATACTGCTGCCGGCATGCTCGTTGGCATTGCACCCATCGATATTTCCATCTCCCTGATCGTGTTCGCGCTCGTGCTCTTCTCCACCGGCTATGTCTCGCTGGGATCCCTGAGTGCGGCAACGGCTTTCCCGACGACCATGTTTATTCGATTCAACGTCTTCAACGTCGATATCCCGAGTTATCATACACTGATCCTTTTCAGTATCGCGACCACGCTGCTGTTGTTCTACGCGCACCGGTCGAATATCCAGCGCCTGCTCGCCGGACAGGAAAACCGATTCAACCGCATGAAGCTGTTCGGCCGGAAGATGAGCGGCACGATGAAAACCTTCCTCTTCTAGTTGACGGCGGCCGCATCGAAGTCCGTGCGGGTCCGTCGGACCCGCGCGTCTTGTTTTGACCACCGGGGTACAGTATGAAGATCGGTATTCTTGGTGCGGGAAGTTGGGGAACCACGCTCGCCGCGCTGCTTTGCGAAAACAGTCATGATGCGACACTCTGGTCCAACGATCCGCGGGACATTGAAAACATCCGCCGGACGGGCCGGAACACTGTCTATCTGCCGGACCTTCCGCTGCCCGCCGACCTGTCGGTCACTGAAGACATCACCGAAGTGTCGTCGGGAAAGGATATTCTGGTCATCGCCACACCGTCGCAGTACGTACGCTCCGTCCTGCAGCGGATTCCGGAGAAAAGTGTCGGTGCGGCCCTCATCGTCAACGTCGCCAAGGGGATAGAAAACCGCACACTCCTGCGTATGTCCGAAGTCGTTCAGGAAGTTTTTCCGTCCTTCGATCGGAATCATTACGCCGTGCTCTCGGGTCCCAGTCACGCAGAGGAGGTTTCCCAGAAACGGCCGACCACCGTAGTGGCTGCCGCCAGTAATCCCCGGACGACATCCATCGTCATCTCCACGTTCATGACGCAGAGTTTCCGTGTGTACGGCAGCAGCGACGTCGTCGGAGTGGAACTGGGCGGTTCCCTCAAGAACGTGATCGCCATCGGCGCGGGTATCTGCGACGGCTCAGGTTTCGGTGACAATACCAAGGCGGCACTGATCACGCGGGGGATCGCCGAAATCCGCCGGCTCGGTGATGCGATGGACGCCGATCCGCACACGTTCGCCGGTCTCTCCGGATTGGGCGACCTGATCGTCACAACCATGAGCAGGCACAGCCGCAACCGCTATGTCGGGGAGGAAATCGGCAAGGGACGACCGGTGCGCGACATCCTGGCGAACATGACCATGGTTGCCGAGGGCGTGGACACAACGCGGTCCGCACATGAACTTGCGCAGAACGTCGGTGTGGAGATGCCGATTACGCATCAGATGTACGAAATTCTCTTCAATGAGAAGGATCCGATTCTTGCCACACAGGAACTGATGACGCGCGAAGCCAAACACGAGGTATGGTGGTGACAGACACGGAACGCGGCGCACAGCCGTCGATCGCGGGATACACGCTTCTCGGCAGTGTCGGAGAAGGAGGCAGCGGTGTGGTCTATCGCGCCATACGCGGCACCGACGGTACCGACGTCGCCGTGAAAATATTGCGCCACAGCGATCCGGACCTCCGGGAACGCCTGCAGGCGGAATTTCGGCTGCTCAGCCGCTTCGATCATCCACACCTGGTGCGGGTGCACGAATTCGGATATACCGGAGACGGACATCCGTTCTATGCGATGGACTGGATCGCGGGTCGTCCGCTGTCTCCGGAAGACCTGCGGCCCGACGGTGCCACTCTCGATGCCCGACGCTTCGCGGAGCTCGTCTTCCATGTCACCGCGGCACTCGAGTACATTCATGGGCGACATGTCGTCCACGGCGACCTCAAACCCGCAAACATGCTGCTGCCAACGGGTGGCGATCCCGCCGGTGTGCGCCTGATGGATTTCGGCATCAGTGCGTTGACCCGGGCCGATGCCGACGGGCTGAGCGGCACCTTCGAATACATGGCACCGGAAATCATCCGCGGCAGTGGGCCCAGTGTTTCCACGGACCTCTACGCGCTCGGCTGCGTGTTCTACGAGCTGACCACCGGGCATCCACCCTACACCGGCGATACCCCTGTGTCCGTGCTGAAGCAGCATCTCGATGCCGACATCCCTTTATTTCCTGAAGACGTACCGGCACCGTTCACGCTGTGGATCTCCACACTTCTGCAAAAACAGCCACCGCTGCGATACCGCTCCGCCTATCAGCTTCACATCCTCGCTGCCGAGCAGCTCCACCGCGCACCTCTGATACAGGAAGCGGGCAGCGGACAGAAGATGCATTTGCCCGACATCCCGCGGGAACAGGAGCGCGCACGCGCACGCGATGTGTGGAGTCAATCGCAGAGAGCCTCCGTCGTGCTCTCCGTCGAGGGCCCGCTCGGTGCGGGAAAATCGCGGCTGATCCGTGAGCTGGTCACGGATATCCAGTTCAGCGGCGGCCGCGTCCTGCGCCTGGATATCCGTCCGGGCATGAGCCATTTCGAACCGGTCATTCGCCTCCTCGAGCGAGAGGTCCCCCGCGACGACAACACGCGGGAAGCCTTGGGCATGCTCGCCGCCGCCTTCCCCGGAACGTTTGCGGATGTGGATGCTGTCCCGGTCGACGAATTTGACGGCGAGAGCAGCAAGCTGCGCATTTTCCACATCGCTGCGACCCTGCTGTGCAACACGCTTGCTCCCGATGCCCTTGTGGTGGACGACCTGCATCTCGGCGACGCGTTCACTCGGGAATGGATCGCCGCGCTCCTCGCGCATTTCGAGGCCTACGACGAGGCGGGATTACTGGTGATTCTCGGGCAGGATTCGACATCTCCCGATGCAATGACCTCCCCGGTCTCCGAGCGCCTCTCGCGTCTTTCCCTCTCCCCGCTCCCGAAGGCGGTGATCGCCGACACGCTCGGCAGTCTGCTGGGGAGTCCGTCTCCTTCCTTCGTGGAAATCATCGCCAGGCAGAGCAAGGGAATGCCCGGACGCATTGAGGACCTGCTGAACTTCTGTGTCCGCGAGCAGCTGCTCGAGCCCACGGCGCACGGATGGATGGTGCACGAACAGGAAAATCTCGGCGGTCTTTTCCCCGAATCCATGACGCAGATGTACGCACGGAGCGTGGAGCGTCTGTCGCCGGATGCTCGTACCGTCCTGCGCGTTCTTTCCGCCGCAATTTCCCCGTTGTCTCTCGAAGCACTTGCTGCAGTGACGGGCTTGGAGGAAACGGCGATTTCGGCTGCATTGTCGGAACTGCGGCGAGGCGACCTCGTCGAGGATGCGGCGGAGGGCTGGTATCCCGCGCACGCGGCCGTGCGCGAAGCAGCCGATTCCGGTGATGCGCACCTGCACGATACGCTGCTCACATGGTTCGCTGCACATCCACCTGCGGCGGATCATCCGGTCGTGCTGGCTCATCATGCGCTGCACTCGTCACATCCGACGCAGGCGCTGGAGCCGCTCCTGGACGCTGCACAGTATCGGGAGTCGCGATATGATTATGCGGGGGCGGAGCGACTGCTGCGTGAGGCGCTGGCATTGCTGCCCGCTGACGATGTGGAACGACGCTTCACAGTACTGGAAGGGCTGAGCCGGCTCAACAACATTCTCGGGCGACGCGCCGATGAGCAGGAATTTCTCGAGGAAATGCTCGTCATTGCCGCGCAGTCCAACTCTCCCTCCCGCCTGGGCACGGTCTACCGCACCCAGACCGAATACTATCTCTCCACCGCGGAGTTCGACCGGGCTCAGCGCAGTGCCGAGAAAGCCCTCGGTTATTTCACCGAGACGGACGACGTGCCCGGCCAGGCATTTTGCCACCAGAAAATCGGCTTCATCCGCTACCGCACGACGCCCGGGGAGCAGGTGCTGGAGCATTACCGCCGGGCGTTGGAGCTCTACGCAAAAAAACAGGCGGATATCGAGGAAGGAAGCATCCTCATCGACATCGGCCTGGTCTACTATTCCATCCTGGAAAATCCGGAGAAGGCACTCGAACATTTCCGCGCAGCCGAGGAGCGCTTCGAACATGCAGGATACACACGTGGACTGATCCGCGCACGCGGAAACATGGGCGCGCAGTATTACGCCCTCGGACGCTACACCGAGGCGTTGGAGGCGCATGGCCGCGCCAACGAGCTCGCCCGCACGCTGGGCGACCGTCGCCTGCTCGCCACCAGCTACGGTGCGATGGGACAGTGCGAGATCGCGCTGTGCCGCTATACACCCGCACTGCTGCATCTACAGGAGGAACTGCGCATCAGCCGTGCGATCGGCGATCGCTACCTGCAGGAGATGTGCCACGAAAATCTCGGCGAACTATACATGACGCTCGGCGCGCATGACCGCTCGATTGCCGAATACAGCCGGGCTCTGGAACTCGCCGGGGAATCGGGCAGCGGCGCAGGTACGGCGGCGAACCACATCGACATCGCGGGAAATCTCATCGAGATGCGGGACTATGACGGTGCGGAAAAGCGACTGCACCAGGCATCCGCCCTGCTGGAGAAAGCACAGGATGTCAACATTGGAGCGATGCTGCACTACCGCACCGGGTACCTGCATCTGATGCGCGGGAAAGAATCGGATCTCGATGCGGCACTCACGGCTTTCAACCGCCTCGGCGATCTGGCGGATCGGCACGGCTTCGATTCCTTCCGTATCCTCGCGCGATCCTATGCCGGTCTCAGCCAGCTCCGCCTCGGACGCACGAACGTCGCGCGGGACCTGTCTACCGAGGCCGTTGCCCTGCTCAATGAAAAGGGTCCGCTCTACGGCGGTGCGCACGACATCCTCTACAACCATGCCGTCATCCTCCGCGCCGCGCGCGAACCCGCCGAAGCGGACGTGTACATCGAGCGTGCGCACGTTGCACTGATGGAGGCCGCCGAGAGCATTGAAGACGCCGGGCTCTACCGCAGCTACCTCGAACACGTCAGTGTCAACACGGAAATCGTGCGCGAATTCGCGGTGACACATCGCAGCGAATCCCCACAGGCCCTGACGGCAGTGCGTGAGCAGAACCTCCGCACGCTCTACGCAGTCGCACGGAAAATCAACTCCGTTCTGGACCTGGATCAACTCCTGGACAACATCATGGACAGCGCGCTTGAAACCATGAACGGCGAACGTGGACTGATTTTTCTGATTGAAAACGACCAGCTGTCGCTCAAAGTCTCCCGAAATGTCGAGAAGGAAACGATCAAGGACGCAACGGAAATCAGTCTCAGCATTCTCCGTGACGTGCTGCATGCCGGCAAGCCGATCATCGTGTCGGACACGTCGAGCGACAGTGAATTCCGCCACCGGGATTCGGTGGTGAATTTCAACATCCACTCCCTGATTTGTGTCCCGATGAAATCCCGTGACACCATTATCGGCACCGTGTACGTCGATTCACGCAGCGATGCACTCAAGGCGATGTCCTTTTCAGAAATCGACGCCGAGTTTCTTGAGGCGTTCGCCAATCTCGCCACCATCGCCATCGAGAACGCGCGTCTCCATCACAAGTTGAAGCAGGAGAACCTGTACCTGCGCCGTGAGGTCGAACAACGCTTCGGCTTCGAAAACATCATCGGCAGCAGCAAGCCGATGGAGCAGCTCTTCTCCGAAACACAGGCGGCCATCGGCAGCGAGGGCAGCGTGCTCATTTACGGAGAGAGCGGCACCGGAAAGGAGCTGATCGCCAAGGCGATTCATTACAACGGCAGCCGCGGGAAGCATCGTTTCGTGGCGGTGGATTGCGGGGCCCTGCCCGACACGCTGCTCGAGAGCGAGTTGTTCGGTTACAAGCGCGGAGCTTTCACCGGCGCGGTCACCGACAAACCCGGTCTTTTTGAGGAGGCGGACAAGGGCACACTGTTCCTTGACGAAATCTCCAACACCTCGCTGGCATTCCAGGCGAAACTGCTGCGCGTTCTGCAGGAGGGAGAATTCCGTCGGGTCGGTGAGACGAAAACGCGCATGGTCGACGTACGCATCATCTGTGCAACAAACAAGGACCTCGCGGAGGAAATCGACTCCGAACGTTTCCGGCAGGATCTTTTCTACCGTTTGAACGTCATTCCCATCACCGTCCCGCCGCTGCGCGAACGCATGAGCGACATGCCGCAGCTCGTGCAGCATTTCATCGCAAAATACAAAGCGCGTCACGCTTCACCGGTGGAGGGGGCGTCGGGTGAGCTGCTCGAGTACCTTCAGCGACTGGAATGGAAGGGAAACGTCCGCGAGCTGGAGAACCTGATCAATCGCATGATCGCGCAATCCGCCGAGCCCATGCTCACCACACACATGCTCCCTGCCGATTACGCAGGAAACCGCGCGAAGGGCGAACGCGACGGCGGAGACCTCGAACTCTCGCTGAAGGCACCGCGACGATTGAACACGCTCAAGGAAATCGAAAAAGAGCATATCGGCTTCGTGCTCAAGCACACTGACGGCAACAAGACCGAAGCCGCGAAGATCCTTGGACTCAAGCGCACGACCCTGGTGGAAAAAATGAAAAAACTCGGAATGATGTGATCGTCAATATACTGACACTCGGGAGACATTTTGACGTCAATATCGTGCCGTTGTCACAAAAGAAGCCCATACGTGTCTTCATGAGGCATCATTTTTGGCATGAAAATGGCATGTGCTTTAATGAAAGATTAATGTTACTTTGATGCAACGAACGTTGCATTCGTCCGTTTCACTGTGTAACTTCGGATTAATACTTCCTGAACGTCTATTCGTGACACGCTACCTTTTCATATTGCCTCTTCTCTTCCTCGCCATCGCGGGCACGGCCTCCGCTCGGTCCGATGTTCTACCGGACCTGAAGGCGGAAGTCAACCAGGATGGGCACGTCGTCCTCACATGGACGACACCGACGGGACAACTGCCCAGTTCCTATCAGATCGCCCGTGGCAACCCCTTCCCTGACAAGATCATCGCCCAGATATACGACGCGACAACCGTGCAATTCACGGATTACAACGTTGTCGCCGGCGCGACCTACACCTACTATGTCGCGGCGATGTATTCGGACAACAGCTATGTCTCGGACATCGTCACGATCAAGGTTGTTCCCCCGGCAGGTGGTCTGGAATTCGTCTCTCGTCCGGGGTCAACCGCGATGGTCGGCAGCGAATACGTATACGCACCATCCGTCGACGCAACGCACCCGGAGCGCATCGCCTACATGCTGATCAACGAGCCGGACGGCATGACCGTGAAAAACGTCGTCGGCGGGGCCTATGTTTCCTGGGTACCCGACAGAGCGGGTGAATACAGCATCACGCTTGTCGCAACCGACGTCTATGCGATTCCCACTCTCCGCGCCATACAGGAGTTCACGATCACGGTTGCCGATCAACCCGGTTCCATCCGCGGTGTCGTCCGGACGCTCACAAATGATTCGATTGCAGAAGCGCAGGTACGCTTCTGGTCGGTCGCCGCGAACGGCAAGACGATGAAATTTCACGGGATGACCGGAGAGGACGGAAGTTTCTTCCTGGAGCACGTGCAGCCGGGACGCATATATGCCTTCTGTGACTCCCCCCTTCCGGATTACGAATCGCAGTGGTATATCAACGGGCACGATATTACCAGTGCGCTGGAACGTACACTGAAGGCCGGCGACACGCTGAATTACGAGTTCTACCTCCTGCCCAAGTCAGGTGCTCCGGCTCCCGTTTCGGGTCGGGTGACTGACGAAAACGGTTCGCCGATCACCGGGGCACATGTCTCCTTTATTCGCAAGGAGCGCTTCATCCATATCGGCGACACTGCAAGCATCAACAGTGTCAGCATGGAGTCACAGGCTCCCTGGCGGTCGTCCGTAGTGGATACCTTCCTGATCACGGACTTCAACGGTCAGTTCGGGCTGGTGCTTCCCGCCGGCAGCGATTACTACACTTTCGTGGAAAAGGATGGCTACCTCGGCACCTTTATCGCCGATCAGACCAACGCCATGCAGGCGCGCGCCATGCGCATCGACAACAGCGGCAGTACGCTGAACTATACGTTGCAATCAACTCCTCGCAGTGTGCATCAGATTTTCGGACAGGTGCGCAGCCAGGCGACCGGCGTGAGCAAGCAGGCGACCATCATCCTGATCAACTCGGAAATGAAAACCAACCGTGGTGCCGGGGGCGGTCACACGTACAGAACATACAAATCCATCGTTACCGATTCCAACGGTGTTTTCCAGTTCAAGAATCTCGATGAGGGCGCAAGCACGTCCCTGCTGGCGATTCCGATGGATCCGCATCTCGCACCCCAGTATTACCATGAGAGCGGCGGACGCCTGAATTTTGTCGAAAGCGCAGACCTTCCCCCCAACGGAACGCGGCAGAACATCGATTTCGATTTGCGGGAAGCCAATCGTTCCGGTATCGGCAGTTTTTACGGCAAGGTCATTCTGCGCCGTGGCAGCGAGCGCATCCCGTTGCCGGGAGCGCTGATTTTCGTCGAACGCGAGAGCACGGCAGAAATCGCTGGCTATGCGATCACCGACAGCATGGGCACATATGCAGTCACCGGTATCGATCCCGATACCTATCTGCTCTATGCAGACCACCCGGCCTACAATGCACGAGTGAATTACAGTGCGGCACAACCGACGAAGCCCATGCCCATCGGCATCACATACGTGAGATCAACCGATGCGAACCGGCTCTCGGAAGTCGACTTCTACATCGACGACCTGACCATTCCCGTCGGCGTCGACACGCGCGTGACGCCGGAATCGGTGGTGCTGTATCAGAATTTCCCGAATCCCTTCAATCCCTCGACGAAAATCCACTTCTCTGTGCCGCATCGCCGGCATGTGACCCTGCGCGTCTACACCGCACTTGGTGAAGAAGTTGCAGTGCTGGTCAACGAGGAAGTCGACGCCGGTTTCCATGCCGTCGATTTCGACGCACAGCATCTTCCCAGCGGCATCTACTTCTACCAGCTGCAGTCCGGCACCGCCCTGCTCAACAAGCGAATGATGCTGGTCAAATAGCACGAAAATTATTCGCGGATCTGCGAAGCGCACCTGTTCTGAAAGCAGGTGCGTTTTTATTACCGCTGAGAAGTGCAAAGTACAAAGTGCAAGGGCGTTCTGCACTTTGCACTTGTTCAGAATCGGGCGAGATGAATCTCGCCCCTACAGCTCCCTGTCACAAATGACTATACTGTCAATCCCCGTTTTCTCCGCGCAACCGTCAGCACGACAATCAGCACAACGACCACCCCGGTCACGCCGACAATCCACCAGACGTTGACACCTGAACGAGCATTGATCACAGCGGTGAGCTTCTCGGCCGTACCGAGTTCGGAGAGTTTGAACTCCCACACGGCGCGGCCATCGCTGAGTGAATCTGCATTGCTCTCCCGGATTTCCCCGGGAAAGGTGTATGTGTAGGTGAACGTGAACCGCTCGAGAAACGCTTCGTCGGAAGTACTGTTGACCGGAATCGTCTGCTCGAAACGAAACACATCTCCCTCACGCATCCAGCGAAAGGTCACATCCTTGAAGGCCTCACATGCCGAGAGATTGTTGATGTCCTCGAACTGCAGCCCCACCGCGACATGGCGGGTGGAATCCTCTTCCCGCGCATACACTTCGACGGACTGCACATCGATTCCCTCCGCGGAATAACGGTGCCGCACGGAATCTTCATTGAACGTCAACGATCCGTCCTTCATCCACACCAGCATGCTCTCCGACATCCAGTAATGAATGCTCATGCTCCCGGAGCCGTCTTCCTCGATCGTCGCTTCCTGCGTGTAGTCGAGACAGCCCGGAAGCACACTCAGCAGCAGAACAGGCAACAGCGTTCGCATCACAAAAGAAATGCGCACGAACATGGCACACCTCACTTGATGGTTTCGACAAGAATCTGGACAGTGCGGCAATAGAAACGCCCCTCGGGAAGGGTGTTGTCGAAGAGCAGCTGCGATTCACCAACCCCTTCGGAGCGGATGGCCGCATTCGGCAGAAACTCCCGCAGCAGATCATGCACCGAAGCCGCGCGCCGCTCTGAGAGTTTCTGATTGTAGTCGGCCTCACCCATGGCGTCGGTGTACCCGCGTACGATGAACGTCGACCGTGGGGACAAGCGTTCCGCAGCGGAGCGAAGGATGTACCGATTCACCCCACCGAGATCGGAACGGTCGTAATCAAAAAGGATCAGGCTGATTTTTTCGAGCGTTCGGTCAGGTAGCTGCTCGACATTTTTCCGCTCCAGTGTCAGCACATTCACCGGGATGGTCTGCGGTTCGGTGCGCACTTCATTCCCGCTTTCATCTCGCGCCGTCAGCGTGAACAGCAGTGTGTCGCCTTGCGGCAGTTCTCCGCGCGGATCACGCCAGTTCCATCCAATCGAATCCGGATACTGTGTGTATCCGTCGCTGTCACGCAGCACGCGTTCGCCGTCACTCACCGCGAAGGTCCAACGCGCCAGACCGCTTTCGGCCGTGATGGAAGGATAGAAATGCACTGTCTCCGGTTTGCACATGCGTTCGACCTCGGTGGATTCGATAGGTGCCAGGAGGTCGGCATCGCTGGAGTGAAGCTCCACCCGGCGGTTTTCAGCGCGTCCCTGCTCCGAGCGACTGGTCGACGGGGATTCGGGAAGCCCACGTGCATCAATACTGACACGGGACGAGGCAATCCCCCAGACATCAGTGAGGTAGGATGCGACATTCTCTGCACGCTTCTGCGCGACGGAACGGGACTCCCGGCCGTCGGTTGTTCCGGTCAGCCGCAGCGTGGCTGCCGGACGCTGCCGCATCCGCAAGGCGATGATATTCAGCAGGTGATGATACCGCTCAAGCGTACCGTTCGGCAGGTCGCTCAGCGTAAACCGCTTCGCTTCGTCCGCATCGAACACCGTGTACCGGTTTGGTATATCCGTCGCATTCTCGTCGAAGAATACATACGTCAATAACGGCACGGTTTCGCGTGTGACGATCTCCTCGATCGTGAGACCGGCAGTGGTGGAGGTTCCGCGCAGCAGCGAAAAATCCAGGACATCCGCCCGGATACTCGCGGCCAGTGCACCGGGTGGAGCGTCTGCGCCGAGGAGGAAGTCGTGCGTGATCTCGCCGTAGACGGATGTGGTGAGCAGATCGAAGCGCTCAGTGACGGGATCGTAATCACCGGAAGAGGCAGTGACTTCATACACGGCACCGGCAGGCAGGACGATGATATACTCGCCGCTGTAGGCATTGCTGGAATGGACGCTCAGTTCCTCGCCCGTGGATGCGTCACGGAGCGTCAACCGGGCACTGAGCGGATCCCGTGTCCTGCGCTCACGCACGGTTCCTGAGAGGACGACCACGGCTCCCGGAGGGAAGGGATTCGGTTCGGCATGGTACAGATCGTATCCACCGAATCCATCTTCGCGTTCCGATGAGAAGTACACGATATCCCCTTCCGCGGCGAGCGTGAAAAACTCATCGTTGTCCTCGGAATTCAGGGGGATACCGAGATTGACCGGCTCCGACCAGCCGTTCGCCAGACGTCTGCTGACGAACATGTCCGTTCCCCCGAGTCCGGGATGTCCTTCCGATGCGAAATACAGTGTGCTGCCGTCAGAGGCAATATACGGGGAGACCTCATCCTCGTCGGTGTTGATCATCGCGCCCAGATTGATCGGGGTCATCCAGCTTCCGTCGGATGTGCGCTCGGTCATCCAGAGATCAAGTCCACCGAATCCTCCGTCCCGATCGGAGACAAAGTACAACACGGATCCGTCGGGACTGATGGACGGGTGGGATTCCCAGTCACCGGTGTTGACGGGATAGCCGAGATTCTCACCCGGGCCCCATTCCTTGCCGATCAGTTCCGCCCGATAGATATCCGATTTCCCGATGTTGTCGCTGCGGTCGGCGGCGGCAAAAAAGAGCACCTGGCCGTCCGCGGAAATGCTCGGGGAACCTTCGTTGGCGAGAGAATTGAGGCGGCCGCTGACGGGACTGGGCCGCCGCCAGAAATCCCCTTCGAGCGTACTCTCCCAGAAGTCGCGTACGAACGGCGGACTTGAATTTCCGCGTGTGTACACCATGCGGAGGCCGTTCGCGGTGATGCTCGGTGCGAACTCGTCCTCCTCGGTATTGACCGCTGCGCCGATGTTGGAGATGCGCACGGGGTAGGTGCGGATGTAATCCGGAGGTGCGGAGGAGCAGCCGGCGAACACGACCGTGGCGAGCAGAATGAATGAAAGTCTGGTGATATGCTTCATAAAAAAAGGTGGACTGTGATTCGTCCACCTAATATACAATTTCCCGCGTCGCGGTGCAGGCGTGTTATGCGGATTCGTTTTTCTGTTTTCGCGTGAGGATGGTATCGATAATTCCGTACTCGAGTGCTTCCTCCGGCATCATGTACTTGTCGCGATCGGAATCCTGCGTGATCTGATCCATGCTTTTGCCCGTGTGCGTCGCGATGATCTTGTAGAGCTGCTCGCGTGTGCGCATCATCTCACGGGTATAGATTTCGATGTCGGCCGCCTGTCCCTGCGTACCGCCCATCGGCTGGTGAATCATGATCCGGGAATGCGGCAGGGCGATGCGTTTTTTCTCGGCCCCTCCGGCGAGGAGAATCGCCCCCATCGAGGCAGCGAGCCCGATACAGATTGTCGAGACATCGGAGCGGATGTACTGCATGGTGTCGTAGATCGCCAGTCCTGCGGACACGCTGCCGCCCGGACTGTTGATATAGAGATAGATGTCCTTCTCCGGATCTTCGGATTCGAGGAAGAGAAGCTGTGCCACGATAAGGCTGGCGATATGGTCATCGATGGCGGTGCCGAGGAAAACGATGCGTTCACGGAGCAGGCGGGAAAAAATATCCCAGCTGCGTTCCCCGCGTCCCGTCTGCTCCACGACCACCGGAACGAGTTGATCATACGGCGGGATGGAAATACTCGACATGTCCTGGATCTTGTCAATCATCTGTGGTCCTTGGTCTCTGGTTTGGTGATCATGCGAATGATGTCGTGATGGGCGGCTCCGATATCCGGGCGGATTCATGAATCCGCATTACGGGGTTCGGATTCGGGTTCCTCCTCTTTGAAGGACAATGGGCTCATGCCGGTTTTCGAAATGTCGTTGTCGTCAATGTCCTTGATCTCGGATTCGCTGTGCAGGAAGTTCATCAGTTTTTCCATGAGGATGGTCTGTGTGTACTGCGGGGAGCTCTTGTAGAACTCGATGAGACGCTCCTTGTCGATGCCCATCGCCTCGCTGTCGCGTGCAGCTTTCTCCTCAACATCGGCATCCTCCAGTTTGATTCCCTCCTGCTCGATGATACTGTCGCGGAGGAACATCCACTTGGCCGTGTATTCCGCTTCCTGGCGGCGGCCTTTGCGATACTCTTCCGCGTCGAAGTCCGGTGGCAGTTCCTTGCCGGGCTGGCGTTCCTGGAGCTGCTTCACCCATTCATCGAGAATGCTGTCGATCATGCTTTCGGGCACGGCAAAGGGATTCCGTTTGATGATCTCGCCGACGAGATCGTTGTCGAGCTGCTGACGGTAGCGGTTTTCCCAGAGTTCCTCGAGACGCGTATGGATGAACCGCCGCAGCTCGGGAACGGTTTTGACATCGCCGTTGGACACGCGTTCCGCGAACGCATCGTCGAGTTCCGGCATCGTGGTCCGTTCCACGCTCTTCACCCTGATATGCGCCCGCTCGATGTGTTCGTGATCCCCATGCTGATGCGTCAGTTCAACATCCTTCTCCTCTCCCGCCTTCATGTTGTAGAGTTCGGCGATGAGGTCCCGGCTCATATTCTCGTCGTCGAGATCCACCTTCATGTTTTCGTTTCGTTGGCCGGCTTTCGGTTTCCCGTCCTCGTCGAGCATCTGGATGTCGATGGTCACGAGATGGTTTTCATCATCGGCCTGTTCGACCGCGTCGAGCGTGCGTTGGGACTTGAGTAATCCCTGAATCTCGTCGTCAACCTCTTCGTCGGTGACCTCGTGCGTGAGGCGTTCGAGCTGCAGGCCCTTGTAATTGGACGCGAGCACTTCCGGTTCGGTCTCATAGGCGACTTTCATGGTGAGCTGTTCGCCGGGCTTGTAATCGAGATCGTGCAGCACCGGTTGACCAATGGGCTTGATATCGCGTTCTTCCATCGCCTCACGGAAAAACTCGTTCGAGACCTTTTCGATCACCTGGTACTCGATGGCATCGCCGAAGCGCTTCTTGATGATCTGCAGCGGGACGCGTCCCCTGCGGAATCCGGGAATGACGATATTCTTCGCTTCCTCGCGGTAGGCCTTGTCGAAATGCGGGCGCAGTTCCTCGTAGGGAACGATGATTTCAATCTCGTGTGATACGGCGGTTTTCGAATTGATCAGAACTTCCAATATGACTCCTTACAGAACGGTTCATTGATTCTGTGCGAATGGGGGGACTCGAACCCCCACGGGACTGAGCCCACTAGATCCTAAGTCTAGCGCGTATGCCAATTTCGCCACATTCGCAAATTCTATAACTTATTGTATTACAATAGGTTCATGGCCTTTTCTGTCAAACAGCTTGCGAAAGAAAGTGGTCACATTTTGTACTGAAATGTGGCCACTTTGTGACCAATTTGTGACCACTGATTTGTGACCAAAAGCACCAGACAAAACGACTAGTGATTGGGCTTTTCCGTGAACATGTGTATCTTGCACATGATACGAACCGCTGTTCCCTTTCAAATGCAATGAAGCGTAAGGTGTGGCATGGCAAAAGCGCAACCCAAACGACACTACACCATGCAGACGGGCTATTCGGACGGGAAGATGAGAAAGAAATCGCTTCGAAAGCGAAAATCGTC
>JAFGKR010000039.1 GCA_016928515.1 Bacteroidota bacterium
ACCCAGCTGTACGACAGCAGTTCGGGCAGCTGTATCGCAGAGTTGGATACACTTGGTGTCATTCCAGTTGACGATTACGATTCACTTCACACACGCATCGTTGGCTGGAAGGACACGATGATTACAAGAACACATGTGCTGCCGGTGCGTGATTATAACTACTCCACAGTGACGCTGAAAATGAAGTGCGTGTTCCATGGGCCGGAGAACGATGTTTTATGCCGGGAGGATGTCATCTCTCCTGTTTTGTACTCCGTTGAGTCGGCGGAGTTGAGGCTGTCGAAATGGAACACCCTTCGGGGCATGTGAACATTATCCCTACTTTCCGAAGAGCACCTGCAGGACGGTTGAGCGCGTGGGATGCTTGCGCTTGATCTGTTCGATCGCGTAGCAGATTGCGTAGATCACGCCGAGCACACCGAGGTTGACGAGGGTGAACCAGGGACCGGAAATGATGTATTCGTATCCTGCCGCCGCGGTCGCGGGCTCGATGACGAGCGAACCGATGACCTGGTGCAGAATATACACCATCATCGAGTAGCGGCCGAAGAAGCCGAGCACGGAAAGCACACCGAAGAGTTTCGTGCGCCGCAGGAGATTGGAGAAAAGCACGACGATGCCGATCGACGTGAAAATGTAGGCGAAAGTGGGGGGATAGAAAATCTCGGAATACCCGCCGCGGCTTTCGAGGATGGCGCCGTTCGCGATATTGCGGATGAAGGGCAGGGGAACGAACAGCAGCGCGAATCCGATCGCGGTCAGCACTACGCCGAGCAGGAGGAAATGATGCGAAGTGCCGGAGTCTTCCCGGAACAGCGTACGGAAGAACAGCGCGCCGAGCACGGCATAGCCCATCCACGGGAAGATGGGGAACCAGCCGTCGATGAACCAGCTCTGCATCAGCCGTCCGAAAGTCGGGAGGAACATGTCGTCGAAATACACCTCCAGCGCTTCGGCGTGGTATCCGAAAAACATCTGCAGCACATATGCCGCGAGGAAGAGGATGAGCGAGATGTAGATCAACTCACGGGAATCGACTTTCCGCAGCAGGTAAATCAGCGGCAGTGCGAGGCCGATGGTGTAAAGGACGTCGAAGGAGGTCCAGGGGAAGATTCCCCACAGCAGCGTGTCGAGCAGCATGCCGACGCCGATGATGATGCCGCCGCGTTTGAGGTAATAGTGTTCGTCGTGCCGGTCGCCGGTGAGCACCACCATGCCCGCGCTGAGCATGATGAAAGTCGGGGCGGCGAAGGAGCCGAGGATGCGGAACCACATCGGATGCGGTTCGGAAAAATACGGTGCGAGGTTCGCGGGCACCATGAGGATGATGGCCAGTCCGCGAAGGGCGTCGATCCAGGGAATGCGGGGGCGTTGTTCGGGCATGCGTCACCACGGGAAGGGCACGGGATCAGAGGCTGCGGTCGCCTTCAATCCACCAGCGGTGCCAGAGTTCAAAATTATACAACGCCCAGATCTGCGGCGTGTAGTTGATACTGCTGCGCTCGTACTCGTCGAGCAATGCGCGAATATACGAAGGATTGTAATAATCATGACGCGGTGATTCCAGCAGCGACCGCGCATGCCGGAAGATGTCCGGTGTCAGCATGTTTTTTCCCGAGCCGGCGAAGCCGATCTTCTTCCTGTCGATGATGTCGTCGGGAAGGATGCCGCGCATCGCTTCCCGGAGGATGTATTTCGGCGTCCCGTTTTTCGTTTTCAGGGAGGAAGGAATGTTCATGCTGAACTCCACCAAGCGGTGGTCGAGGAAGGGAACGCGCGCCTCGAGACTGACAGCCATGGTGATCTTGTCCACCCGCATGAGCAGGAGTTCGGCGAGACGGTTCTTGATTTCCCAGTAGACGATGCGCTGCAGGTCGTCGCTGTACCCCGCAAGAACCGCCTTCCGGTATTGTTCGACCGCCAATTCGTAGGAAGATGAAAGTTCCAGGCCTTCGAAAGTGTTGAGATTCAGCGCACGGCATTTTTCCTTGTCATAGAATCCGATGGCGTTGCCCCAGAATACCGGCTCCTTCTCCATCACGTTGCGGACGACGTTCTGCCGGTAATCCACCTTGCGCATTCGCAGGAGGGGGGAAAGAAGGCCGTACGCGCCTCGCGTGACAAGGCGCGGCACGAAACGCAGCGCGTATTCCAGCCGCAACATGCGCACGGCGCGGAGATAGCTCTCGTAGCCCGCGAACTGCTCATCGCTTCCTTCCCCGACCTGGATGACGATGGTGCCGTTGTCACGCGCGAGCTTGGAGACATGGTACAGCGGGAAGCACACGGGATCGGCGAGCGGTTCATCCTGATGATGCACGATGGTGGGGAGCAGGTCGAGAAAACCGCCGTCGTCTATCACCACCTCGTGATGATTCGTGTGATATCGTTCCGCAATACGTCGCGCCCACCGGAATTCGTTGGTGTCCTCCTGCCCGCGGATGGCGACGGTGAATGTATCCACCGGCCTGTCCATCAATTCCGACATGAACGCGACGTTGGCGCTGGAATCAATACCGCCGCTGAGAAACACGCCGAAGGGCACATCCGACATCATCCGTTTTTCCACGGCTTCGCGGAACAACGTACGGATGCGCTCGGTGACGGCGGCCTCGTCATGGTACGGAAAATCCTCGTCGCGATGTCCGAGCGGATCCCAATAGTGTTCGAGACGCAAATCACCGTTTTTCTCCACGACGAGGTAATACCCAGCTCGCAGCTTGTAGATGCCGTCGTACAGCGTCCACGGCGCGGGTGTATGGATGTAGGTGAAATAGTGGTAGAGCGCCTCCCGGCTCACCTCGGCTGTCATCCCCGGCACGGGAAGCATGGCCTTGATTTCAGATCCGAAGACGATGGAGCCGTGATGGTCCGCGTAATACAGCGGTTTGATGCCGATGCGGTCGCGGTACAGCAGCAGGCGCTCGGTGCGGGCGTCCCATATCGCGATGGCGAACATGCCGTGCAGCCGCTCCACGAAGTGTTCACCCCAGTGCGCATAGGCGTAGAGGATGGTTTCCGTGTCGGTGCGCGAGCGGTACACGAATCCCAGCGCTTCCAGTTCACGGCGGAGGGAGGTATGGTTGTAGATTTCTCCGTTGAAGACCAGCGTGATGCTTCCGTCGGGAGTGGACATCGGCTGATGTCCCGCCGGGGAGAGATCGATGATGGAGAGGCGGCGGAAGGAGAGTCCGACTCTCCCGCATGCCGAGCGATAGGTGCCGGAGTCATCCGGTCCCCGATGCGCGATGGTATCACCCATCCGGGTCAGGAGCTCATCGGAGATCTCGGGTGTTCGGGAAGCGTATCGAAAAATGCCGGCGAATCCGCACATACTGGTGCTGTCTGTTCCAAAAAGGAAAAATACACCGCGTGATGTTGTGCTCCAATGCGGAAGATCATGCCGCAGGGGCTCGCAACGGCGATCCCAAGGGGGATCCAACGTTCAGCGCAGGATGCTTCGCAACAGTTCACGCGCCTCATCCCTCCTGTCGGGGGGATTGTCGCGCGTGATGCACCACTGCAGCAGCTCCGCGGCGCGCTCGAGCTGGATGCCGGCGCGGATGTAATACTTCCCGAGCGTGAAGCGCAGCATGCCGTCGTCAGGGTAGCGGCGAACGCCTTCCTCGAAGCGCGCGAGCGACGCGGAGTACTGGCGGCTGAGCGCGAGCGCGTTGCCGAAGAGAAGATACAGCTCCGGCGACGCAAAGCCCTCCGCGAGACCCGTCCGGAACAGCACCGCCGCGGAGTCGTAGCGTCCCTGCGCGTACAGCGCCGCTGCCTGGACGGCGGGAAACGGTCTTCCATCTCTCGTGAGAAGGGAAACGGCATGCAGTTTTTCATGAACCGCATCGCTTTCCTCCAGTCCCTCCGACAGCATCACCACGGCCTGCGCGAGCGAGTCGATCTGCCGCATGTCGATGGCATAGCCCTGTGTCTTTCCCCGCGCGTGGAGCGCACTCGCCTGCTGTTCCAGCCGTCTGAGCATCCATGCATATATCCGCAGTGTCGAATCCGCTTCCGTCTCCGTGGCGGAGCGGACGAGCGCGGCGAGTTCGCGGTAGTGCTGGGGATACCCGACGCGTTCGATCATACGCTGCGTGAGCGCGGCTTCCTTCCGCCGGTTTCCTTCCCGTCCATAATATTTGCGGAGTGCGTCGTATCCGCTGAGGGCGTAATCCCCGTACATGAAGCCGTCATCGCGCCGCATGATCTCCTCGAAACGCTCCGCCGTCGCAGCCGCGTCGCGATGCAGGTCATGCCAGGGAATGGTGAGGATGAGTGACGCGAATACGAGCGCGAGGGATCCGTACTTCACGTGTGCGTGCTCCATGGCCGCGACGCCGGCGAAGAGCAGGACGAGGCCCAAAGGCGCGAGCAGGTCCCAGTCGCGGGCGAGTCCGAGCGAGGCATTCACGAAAAACGCGAACACAAGGAAGAAGGTCACGGTGAATACGTGGAACAGGGTCGAGGCGTCGTGATGCCGGTGCTTCATGAAACCGCTCCACTGAAAGAACAGCACCGGCAACGCGAGCGGAGCGAGCAGGAGCAGGAGGTTGAGGAAGTCCGCGACATGCGCAGCGGAGAGAAGCGTGTACGTCTGAGTCCCTGCCTCGCCGTACTGCGCCGCGATCGGCATGACGATGCGGCTCGGGGAGTCATGGAATCCGAGCGCGAAGTACCCGACGAGGCCGGTCCCGATCAGCACGCCGGCGGCGACGAACGCACTGCGCAGCGTCCAGGATTTCACGGGATTCACACCACGACGTTCCATGATCAGGTACACGAGCGAGGGCAGCAGGATCAGCGCCATGTAATGCGCGGCGACGGCGATCAGCCATGCGACCACGGGATGCCAAAGCGGTGCGTCCCTCCGTGCCGCACGCTCCCCTGCGGCGAGATAGACCGCGACGGCGGCGAACACGGGAGCGTAGAATTCCGGATACCCGCGAAAGAGCAGGGCTCCCGCCGTTCCCAGCAGGACGATCAGCGCGACGATGCGCTTCATTCCCCGATACGCAACCATGAGATATCCGACAGCCAGGAGCAGTGATGTGACGGAAACCCATACGAACGGATACAGTGCCGTCGCGGGTTTCCACGGGAGGATGGCGGGGACGGCTTTCATGAAGAAGATGATCAGCCCACCGGCGAGGGGGGAAGACTTGACATTCAGCAACAGCGCCGGATCGAATTCCCCGGTGACGGAGTAGCGGTGGATCTGTGGGATAAGCAGGCCGCCGTCCCCGTAGAAAAACGTCTCGATCGGACAGACGAGAAGCAGCACGGTGAGAATGAGGGGGAAAGCGAGAAACCCGCGTTCATCCGGGAGACGCTCCATGCGGCGCACATGAACGAGGAGGAATGCCGCACCGAGCACGATCACCGCGTACGACACCACGGACGCCGGAGAGAGAAAGCGCAGCATGTCGATTCCCCAGAGACGTTCGCCGGGGACGAACAGGACGGTGAACTGCAGCGCTGCGACAGCGAGGAAGGCGCCGAGCAGCATGCGCGGCAGCGCGGGTGTATGCCTCTGATCGCTCATGGTCGGAAAAATACGAAATCTCCGCCTGCCGGACAGATCAATTCCGCACTTGACATCACCATGCGCATTTCGTATCATTGGTTAGACATTTGTATAACACGGAGCCAGTCATGGGCAAGGAATGGACCGAGAACCGGAAAAAGGTGGCGCGTTTCCTCGAACAGTACGTCGAGAAATACGGCCGCGCTCCGAGCATGGATGAGATCGCGAAAGCCACAGGGATGTGGAAGCGATCGGTGGAGCTGGTACTGAAAGGTCTCGAGAAAATCGGCTTCATCGAAATCACACCCGGCATCAGCCGCGGCATTCGTCTTGTCGAGCAGGATTACCGCCGTATACCTCTCGTGGGTGATGTCGCGGCCGGTCCGCCGGCCTGGGCGCAGGAGAAGGCGGTGGAATACATCCGCGTGGAACGTTCCATCGTGCAGTTCGATCAACCGGTCGCCCTCCGCGTCGAAGGGTACAGCATGCGCGATGCCGGCATTCTGCCGGGAGATATCGTCCTCGTACGGCAACAGTCGGTCGCCGAGAACGGGGACACGGTCATCGCGTATTACAACGGCGGTCTGACGGTGAAGAAATTCGATTACAGGGGGACGGGTATCCGTCTGCTGCCCGCCAATCCCGGATACAAGGTGATGGAGGTCACGGAGGAGGATGAGTTTCAGATTGTCGGGCGTGTCATGCTGGTGCTGCGGGATCTCGGGGACTGTTTCGATTTCACGACGGAGCGTATGCAGAACTGACGGTGCAGGATGCGTATGGTATGGAAAGCGGTTTTCTCGTACTTTATGCGCATATGTCACCCATATCCGATTCCGAGCTGTATGCGAATCCTCCCTGTTGACCGTGCCCGAAGCGTCCATCCCTTCATGACCACAGGATTGTCCATGCCGATCCGTCTGCGAATCCTCGCTGTTGACCGTGCCCGAAGCGTCCATCCCTTCATGACCACAGGATTGTCCATGCCGATCCGTCCGCTCATTTCCTTCCTTCTCATCATCGCCGCCCTGCCGGCGTTTGTGGTACCCGCCATCGCCCAGGAAACCGAAGTCGTTCGCAACGATGTGTATCATTTCGAAGTCCGTGACGTCGACGGGAGCCCCGTGTTCACCGTTCATGGGATCGCACCGTATCTGCAGTCTGAAGTCCGGATCCCTCGACGCATTCTGCGTTTCCGCATGCCGGCAGCGGCGATGTACGACGTCGTACTGCGTGAAAGCGTGCTCACCGAGCCGTTCGACGCGTCACCGTTTTACCGGGTGGAATATGATCTCGCGGAGGATTCCGCGTTGATCCCGCGAGTCGTTACTGCGGAAGCGGCTGCTTCCGTCCTGCAGGGCGGAGGAGAGGTTCGTATTCTCGACCGCCGTTGGCGCCGCGTGGGCGAGGAGGTGGAGCTTGAAGTGGAGGTGCCGTTGCTGACCTGGGATCCGGTGCGCGGGCAGACACGCTGGGTGACGGAGTACCGCTTCACCCGTGTGCAGCCGGACGGTATGACAGCGCCTCTGGCGCAGGAAGGGAAACCCCGGTACAGCAGCATGCCGTTCACAACGCGCAGCAGGAATGTGGACACGTCGCAGGCATGGATCGATTATCAGAATCCCATGGTGAAGTTTTTCATCAGCGAGGACGGTCTGTATCGCATCGACGCGGACTGGCTGCGCGCGTCGGGAGTGGATCCCGCAGGCGTCGACCCAGGCGTGGTGCAGCTGTACCGCAAGGGTGTTCCGGTGTCCATGTACGCGCAGGGAATGGCTGATGGCAGCTTCGACGACGGCGACGCCTTCATCTTCCACGCGACGCGCAATTATGTCGAAGGGGGGTACCGCTTCATTCCAGACGACTGGCGGGATCCGTACCCCGAATACATGAGCATCTACACGGATTCGACGGCGTACTGGCTGCATTTCAGCACGCCGAACCCGCTCCGTACCGGAGAGGCTCCCTTCATGTCGCCGCTGCCCGCGGACACCGTCGACTGGGCATATGAGACCGCGCATGTAGAGGTCGAGGCGGGACTTCGCTATTTCCACCCGGAAGCGATTTTCAACCAGATCCCGCATTTCAATACGCAGAAAACCTGGTTCTGGACACGTCTCAACACGAACGCGACTCTCACGCCGACGTTCGATGCAGACAATGTGAAAGCAGGAAAAACTGCGCGCGCGTGGGCGAAAGCGTTGCACTGGTACGCCACCCGCACCATCGGCTGGGTGCATTCGGTTACGCTGCGTGTCAACGGCAGCGGGACCCTGGATTCCGTGCTGTTCGCGTCCGGCGAACAGGGGCTGGCGTCCGGTTCTCTCCCCTCCGACAGCATCAAGGAGGGAAAGAATTTGATCTATGTCTCCGCGCATGATATCGGGGATCCACAGTCCGTCCGTCTGCTTGACTGGGCGGATACGGATTATCCGCGTCGTCTGGTTGTCGGGGAGCGGCAGCACCATTTTTCCTACGATTCCGCGATGGGAACGGGAACGAGGCTGCTGAAATTTTTCAATGTCACGG
>JAFGKR010000233.1 GCA_016928515.1 Bacteroidota bacterium
GGAGGAAAGGTCGCGGCGGAGTCGAGCAGATGCTGCGGCTGCGCATGGAGCTGCGCTGCATGCAGGAGGAAAGTGAAAAGGAGCAACGGGTATTTGACCATCGGATACTCCAGATGGGGGACGATGAACGGATTCTGGCCCGCAGACAAGGCGGGGGGCGACTGCCCCTCTTGGATTGAGGGCCACCGTGTGCGGTTTAATCCCGCTCACCATGAGATTGCGATCGCACTCTCGCAGGCGCGGGCACACGACCGTTCCGCATCGGCCGTTTCCGAACCCGTCGCCGAAACACGCATGGTAACGAAAACCGATGAGTTTTCCGTCTCCGGATGTTGTCCTTCGGCAGCCATTTCGGAGTCCTTCGGTTGCTGCTTGACTCTCGCCGGGGGGATGCGTAGGTTCAATCACGAACACACAAGTTTCCGCCAGACCCCATGGCGCCGTTTGCTTCGCACCACGGAACGCCGATTCCGGCCAATCATCATCATCGGGCCGGCGACGTCTATCCTCTTCCCATCCCGTGTCCAATACCTTCCTTGATACAACAGATTAGGAGCAGTCATGATCTCACCATGGATGCGTTTCATCGCAACGATCTTCGTTTTTGCTCCGTTTATGGTTGCACACGCGCAATGGAACTCCGATCCTGCGTCGAACAATCCGATATGCCGGGCAGGGAACAACCAGGTGGCTCCGAAGCTCGTCAGTGACGGGAAGGGGGGAGCCATCATCTGCTGGGCCGATGAACGGTCCTCGCAGAACTTTTATGAAGTCTACGCCCAGCGCATCAGCGGGGATGGGATCGTGCAGTGGACGCAAAACGGCATCGCCGTTGCCCCGCTGAACAACGCGCAGCTGAAGCCGGAAATGATTTCGGACGATGCCGGCGGTGCGATCGTCGTCTGGACGGACACGAGGAACGGAAACATCGATATCTATGCCCAGCGCATCGATTCCTCGGGGAATGCGCTCTGGACGGTGGACGGCGTGGCCGTAGCCTTCGGTGGCATGGACCAGACCGATCCGAAGCTCACCGGCGACGGCAATCACGGTGCCATCGTCACGTGGAGCGCCCATACCGGCAGCAGCCAGGACAGCCACATTTATGCTCAGAGAATCGATGGAACCGGGAAACTCGCCTGGAGCCAGGAGGTCCAGGTGAGCAGCTCCGACCAGTTCGAGAGCAGTCCGTGCATCGCAGGCGACGGCAGCGGTGGTGCGTATATCGCATGGTCATTCTACAATAATGGCCAGTACGACGTATTCGCGCAGCGGTTGAATGCCGGCGGTGCGCCGCAGTGGCAGTTCGGCGGCATCGGGATCGCAACCGGAAACGCACCGGAGGCTGCTCCTGTGCTCGCTACCGACGGCACCGGAAAGGCATTTCTTGCCTGGCACGATTGGGGCTTCGGATCGGCATCCGTCGTACAGATCGCCGTCCTGAATCCCGATGGTTCAACTGCGGCATCCCTCCGGGCATCGTCGACCAGCGGCGGACAGGAGAATCCCCGGCTCTCGAACATCGGACCGGGACTGCTCGGCATCGCATGGGAAGACGGACGGGTGGCCATGAACACGCGCGCGTATGCGCAGATCGTCGACAACACCGGCACAAAATCGTGGGCGGCCGACGGCGTGGCGGTTTCCAGCCGCGCAGGCAGGCAGGTCACACCGTTCGTCATATCCGACGGGAACGGTGGCATGATCGTGGTTTGGGAGGACAGAACCGGCGGTGTGACCGAGAGTGATCTGTATGCGCAGAGGATCGCAGCCGATGGCTCGCTGCTCTGGTCGGGCACCGGCGTCCCGCTCTGTACCGCGGGACAGATGCAGTCGACTCCCTCAATGATCAGCGACGGCGAGAACGGCGCTATCGTCACATGGGAGGATTACCGGTCCTCCTTCTCGAATCCGGACGTCTACGCCGCACGGATCCTAGCCGACGGAACCTTTCCGGTCGGACCACCGATACTGTCATTTTCTTCCACAACGGTGGATTTTGGTGCCGTGAGTGTCGGGAGTTCCGCGACGGAGCGCATCACATTGACGAACACGGGCGGCGTCCCGGTGACGATTGCTTCCATCACTACGAACGATCCGCATTTCAGCCTGACTCCCGACAGCAGCACGATGTTCCCGAACAGCAGTGTCACGGCCTCGGTGCGGTTTCAGCCGACGTCCAAAGGCGCGCTCGACGCAACCATCGTGGTTGAAAGTAATTCCATCCACGGTCCGGACACGGTCTTCGTCACCGGTACGGGGACTGCCTCGGCGGCGATCGAGCTCGACAAGGCCTCTCTGGATTTCGGCAACGTGACGACCGGATCGAGCAAATCCCTCGTCCTGAACATCTCGAATCCGGGAAACGATACCCTCACCATCTCGAGCATCAGCACGGACAACCCGGCATTCACCGTTGCAGTCACCTCACGGATTCTCGAGCCCGGCGCCGCGTTCGACGACACGGTGCATTTTTCTCCGACCGCTCCCGGTCTCGTGACAGGGGAGCTCACAGTGACAAGCAACGCACCCACGTCGCCGACCATCGTGCCGCTGTCAGGCACCGGCATTCCCGTGGTGACCATGACAATAGATCCGGAGGAGATTTCCTTTGGTGAAGTAGCGATCGGTTTTCACAGGGACACGACACTGACCGTCACGAACACCGGCAACGACACGCTGCACATTTCGTCGTTCACATCTGGCGATCCGCGCTTCACGCTGGAGACGCCGATCGAAGGCATCGCACCGGCGGGATTCAGAACCCTCACCCTTCGTTTCACACCGGATGCCGTGGGTCCGCTCAGTACCGTGTTCACGGTGACGAGCAATGCCGAGACATCGCCCGACACTATCCTCGTGCAGGGCACTGGCAGGGAGGTGACTGCGGTGCGCGCGGTGCGGGTCGTCCCGGGTGCGTTCACGCTGTTCGGGAATTATCCGAATCCCTTCAATCCGTCCACCAC
>JAFGKR010000234.1 GCA_016928515.1 Bacteroidota bacterium
ACTCCATCATCAAGGTGACGGACAAGGACAAGGCCCGCGAGAAGACCTTCGAGGAAGCGCAGTCCGAAGTGTCCAGCCGTTTCCAGGAGTACGAAAGCAAGCGCCTGGAGCGTGAGTGGATTCAGGGGCTCAAGGACAAATTTGGCGTCGAGATCGATGAGGGTGTTCTGTCCCGCGCCTTTGCCGACCTGCAGACCGGCCGCCGCTGATGCGGCGGTCCGTTTTCAACGATCGCGTCTGTTGAACCAGTGGGTATAAAGCACACCGTGAATCATCAGTTTATTCGTTTCCCTCTGATGCTGCTCGCCGCATCGCTGCTCGCGAGCTGCTCATCCGTTCCGAAACATGTACTCGCCACCATGAGCGGCGACACGATCAGCGTCTCCGAGTATGAGAACATGTACCTGCGGACACGCATGAGCCCTCCTATGAACATGCAGGACAAGCAGGAATTTCTCGAAACCTATCTCGGCTACCGCCTGAAACTGCTCGATGCGCGGGCCCGGGGACTCGACGCGGATCCGTCCTATCAGCAGGAGGTCCGGCAATACCGCAACCAGCTCGCATCCACCTTCCTGATGGAAAACGAGCTCATCGAACCGGGCATCCGGACGTTGTACAACAGACGGCTGACGGAAATCCATCTGCAGCATATCATCGTCAAGTGGGAAAAATTTCCTGACGGCAGTCTCGACACGCTCACAACGCGGCAGAAGGCGGAAGATCTGCTCGCGCGCGTGCGCAGCAGTGATCTGCCTTTCGACACGCTGGTGATGCGTTACAGCGATGATGGCAGCAAGGAGCGCACGCGTGGCGTGTTGGGTTGGATCATTGCCGGTACGAGCTTCCCCGAACTGGACGACATGATCTACGCCATGGAGCCCGGGGAAATCACCCCGCATCTGCTCCGCACCGTGTTCGGTTATCACATATTCAAGGTACGGGATAAAAAGCCGGCGCGGCAGCGTCTGCGTCCCGCGCATATCCTGTATCGGCTGGATCTGAACAATCCCAACGACACCGCGGCCGCCTTCGCGCATCTCTCGCTCGTGCTCGATTCCCTCGAGCGCGGGCTCGCGACCTTCGAGGAACTGGCGCGCCGCAACTCGCAGGATACTCTCTCCGGCGCGAGCGGCGGCGATCTGGGCTGGATGACGCGCGGAACGAACATCGAACCGCGTTTCGAGGATGTCATTCTCAGCCTCGAAGTCGGCGAGCATTCCCGCGTATTCCGCACCGCCTTCGGGATGCATATCGCCAAGCTGCTCGACGAGGAACCGCCGGAACCGCTGGAGAAGCAGCGGGACATGCTCAAGCAGGTGTACCGCAAAGAGCGCTTCGCAACGGATTTCCTCAATTATGTCAACCGCAAGCGACGGGAGTACGACTTCCGCTTGAACGACAACGTGGCGAATCGTGTGCTCGCGCGCGTGGATTCCGGTGCGACCACATCCACACCCGAGTGGGAGAAGGCACTGACCACCGAGGATCTCGACGCGTATCTCTTCCGCACATCCCTGGATCCGGTGACCGTGCGCGAGGCGATCCGTTTTTCGAAGCGCGAGCCGGCGATTCAGATGCGTCCGATCAACCGGCGGACGCTCGACACGCTCGCCATGATGGTTGCGGATCAGCAGATCATGGAGCATGAGACGCGGAATTACGAGGAGACGGAACCGGAATTCCGGCGTCTCCTTCGCGAGTATGCGGAAAGCGCACTGATCTCTCTTCTCGAGGAACAGGAGATCTGGTCGAAGGTCGACGCGCCCGAGCCGGAGCTGCGCGCCTGGTGGGAGCAGCACAGGGAGGACTTCCGCTTTCCTCCGCGCGTGAAATTTGCGGAGATCTACACCTATACCGAAAAACTGAGCCGCGCGTATCTCGACAGCATCAACGCCGGAGCGGATTTCCAGAAATTCGCCGCACGCTATACACAGCGTCCCGGACTGTATTCCTCGGAAGGTTCCTGGGAATTTGTGCCGTACGACGCGAATGAACTTTCCGCCGCGGCGGCGCGCATGAAGATCGGGGAGGTGTCACAGCCGATCCGGTATCAGTCGGGCTTCAGCCTCATCAAGGTGCTTGACAAGGAGGATGCGCGCGTGAAGACCTTCGAGGAGGCGCGGTCGGCCGCTGTCGCGCGATACAAAGAGGAGAAGGCGGAGACACTGCGTCGCGACTGGCAGCGGCGTTTGCGGGAGAAATACCAGACACAGACCTGGCCCGAGCATCTCGAATATACTTTCCCGGCGGCGGAGGCGTCCACCGGGGAGAACTGATTTTTCCCTTGTCGCGCAACGCCGGCGGCCGTATTGTGCCATGCAGTGATTGTTCAAGAGAGCATACGAATGAAACAGCTCCTGGTCCCGATTCTCGTTTTCCTTTTCCTGCCATCCACATCCGTCACGGCACAGGGTGGGGACGGGCGTGTCGTCGATCGCATCGTTGCGGTCGTCGGCGACGAAATCATCACCGAGTCGGAACTGCAGATACAACTCCTGCAGGAGAATATACCGACGGATAATTCGGTCATGCGCCGGCGCGTGCTCGATGCCATGATGAACGACAAGCTCGTTCTCGCACAGGCGGTACTCGACAGCGTGGAAGTGACAGAAGAGGAAGTCACCCGGCGACTCGAGGAGCAGATCAGGAAAATCACCCGGTATTACGGTTCGGAGCAGCGGCTGCAGCAGGTCACCGGCATGACCGTCGCGCAGATGAAGCGGGATTTCCGCGACGACATCCGCAAGCGCGCGATGATGGAAACGATTCAGCAGATGAAGTTCGGCTCGATGGATGTGACGCATCGCGAGGTGCTCGCCTTCTATGAGACGTATCGTGACAGCCTCAAGCCGGTGCCCGAACAGGTGGAACTGCGACAGATCGCCATCTTTCCCCGCGTGGTGGAATCTTTCCGCGCCAGCGCACGGGAGAAGGCGGAACGGATACTGGACTCGTTACGCAACGGTGCGAATTTCGAAGAGCTGGCCCGGCGGCACAGTGACGACGTCGGAAGTGCGCGCAACGGCGGAAGTCTGGGACTTGCCCGGCGCGGGGTGTTCGTCCGCGAATTCGAGCAGGCGGCGTTTGCGCTGGAGCCCGGGCAAGTGTCCGATGTTGTCGAGACGCAGTTCGGTTACCACATCATCAAGCTCAAGGAGAAGATGGGCGAGGCCATCGAGGCGCAGCATATTCTCATCAAGGTGGAAAAGACCGGCGAAAGCGATCAGGCCGCGATCGATACGCTGAACGTGCTGCGACAGCGTATTCTCGACGGTGCGGACTTCGCGGCACTCGCGCGGCAGTATTCCGAGGACGAAGCGACGCGCAAGTTCGGTGGTACGCTCGGACTCGTGGAAGTTCCAGAACTCAGTGACGACATGAAAACGGTCCAGCAGCAGCTCTCGGAAGGCGACATCAGTGAGCCGGTGAAAATCGAGCTGGGTTCCGACTACGCCTACGCCATTGTGCAGCTGCTCCGCCGCGTTCCGCCGCATCCGCCGACGCTCGAGGACGACTACCAGCGCATCGCAAACTTCGCCCGTTTCTATAAGCAGAACCGCGAGTATGCGAAGTGGATCGATTCGATCAAGGAGAATGTCTCCTGGGAGGTACGGGAGTAACGTGTCCGGCATCAACATCATGTACGAAGAATACGACCTCGCGAACGGGCTGCATGTCATTCTGCATCAGGACCGTTCGCTGCCCATCGTCGCCATCAATCTCTGGTATCATGTGGGTTCAAAGAACGAGCATGACGGCGAGACCGGTTTTGCGCATCTGTTCGAACACATGATGTTTCAGGGATCGGAGAATGTGCCCGCGAACATGCATTTCCATCATGTGCAAAGCGCAGGCGGCACGCTCAACGCCTCGACGTCGTTCGACCGGACGAATTATTACGAGACCCTGCCGGCCCATCAGCTGGAACTGGGACTGTGGCTCGAATCCGATCGCATGAACAGCCTCGCCGTCACCGAGCAGACGCTGGAAACGCAGCGCAATGTCGTGATGGAGGAGCGCCGCTCACGCTACGACAATCAGCCGTATGGCACCATGCTGATGGAACTGTTCGCGCGTGCCTACAAAATGCAGCCCTATCGCTGGCCGACAATCGGCAGCATGGCTGATATCCAGTCCGCTACGCTCGAACAGGTGCGTGCCTTTCACCGCATGTACTACCGTCCCGAGAACGCCACATTGTGTCTCGCGGGTGATTTCGAGCTCTCGTCGGCACAGGCGCTCATCGAAAAGTACTTCGCATCCATCCGGAATAACGATGGGGAGATGTATCGTCCGTTCGTACACGAACCGCCGCAGACGACGCAGGTGCGGGATTACGTCTACGACAGCATCCCGCTGCCGGGACTGGTGGTCGGGATGCATATCCCCGATATGAATGCGCCGGATTTCATTCCTCTCGACATCCTGTCGTATATCCTGACTTCCGGCGAAAGCTCGCGTTTTTACCGGAAGTTCGTCTACGAGGCACGCATCGCGCAATCCATCCTCTCTTTCGCGTACGATCTGGAGCTTCCGGGGCTGTTCATCTTCCGTCTGATCGCGCAGCAGGGCAAGACGCCAGAAATGCTCGAGAGCATGCTCTGGAAGGAACTTGACGACGTGCGCCGCAACGGGGTGACGGAGAGCGAGCTGCAGAAGGCGAAAAACCGCATCGAAACCATGTTCGTGCGTGCAGTGTCATCGCTGCAGTCGCGCGCGGATCTGCTGAATTCCTTCCGTGTCCTCGCCGGTGACGCGGCGCTGCTCAATGTGCATCGCGAGCGCATCCATGCCGTCACGCGCGAGGACGTGCAGCGTGCCGCGGCAACGTATCTGACCGAGCACAACGCGACCTGCCTGCACTATCTGCCGTATCCCAAGAAATCCTCGGAGCAGTGAGCATGACCGATCCCCGCGATATCATGCCGGATCGCCGTCGGCCGCCACGACCCGGCGTTCCGAAAGACGTCACCTTCCCCGATTATTTCGAGCACACGCTGGCGAACGGAATCAAGGTCATCGTGTATGAAGACCATTCCCTGCCTATTGCGGCGGTGAACGTCGTGACACGCGGTGGTTCATATTTCGACGGGGCACAGCCCGGGCTGGCCAGCATGTCCGCGGAACTGTTGACGAAAGGGACGGCCACACGCTCCGCCACGGATGTCGTGGAGGAAATCGAATTCCTCGGAGGGAGTATCGGCAGCGGTGCGGGGTGGGACAGTATGTCGGTCGGTATCAGCATCCTCGCCCGGCATCTCGAGAATGCGATGGACGTCCTTGCCGACACGGTGCGCCAGCCGTCTTTCCCTGCCGAGGAGGTCGAGCGCGTCCGGGAACAGCGACTGACGGATATCCTGCAGAGCAAATCCAGTCCGTCGTCGCTTGCTTACGAGCGTTTCAACGCCGCTGTGTACGGGTCGCATCCTTACGGATTGCCGCAGGACGGAACAACGGCATCCGTCACTGCGCTGCAACCCGAGCAGTTGCACACGTTTCATGAAAGACGCTTTGTCGCCGGAAACATGTTCATCACGGCAGTGGGCGACGTCACACCGGACGCCATGGTCGAGATGGCCACTCGCCTCTTCGGTGACATGGATGGATCGGCGATTGCGCCTCCGGAGGAAACGGCAGTCGGGCTGCCGGCAACACGGCTGGTACAGGTGGTCGACCGGCCATCGGCCGTGCAGTCGTCCATTCTCATCGGTCATACCGGCATCGCGCGCGATCACGATGAATTTATCGCCGTGTATCTGCTGAACATGTTGCTCGGCGGATATTTCGGTTCCCGCTTGAACCTCAATCTCCGCGAAGACAAGGGATATACGTACGGAGCGCATGCGCATTTCGATGCGCGGAAGCAACCGGGGCCGTTTGCCGCGGGCGCGGAAGTCCGCAACGAGGTGACCGATCGCGCCATCGAGGAAATTCTCTATGAGATGGAGCGGATCCGCGAGACGCCGGTCGATCCGGAAGAGCTGGAGAAAGTGAAGAATTACGTGACCGGCAGTTTCCCCCTGCAGATCGAAACGGCCGCGCAGGTCGCGCAGCGTATCGTCACCATCGAGATTTACGGATTGGGGAAGGAGTATTACAATACGTTCAACAGCAGGATACTGGCGCTGACCGCGGACGATATTCAGCGCACGGCGCGGAAGTGGCTGCAGCCGTCCCGCGCCGCGATCGTCGCCGCCGGACGCGGCAATCTCCTGCGAAACACGCTGGAACGCTTTGGCCCGGTCGAGCTGTTTGACGCAGAGGGCGGGCGTATCCCGAATGTCGAATCCCAAGCACAGGACACATGACAGCAGCACAGCATCATTCCGACGACGTGCAGGCCGTACAGGCGCTGCACGAAACATACACCCGCCTGCGTTCGGAGGTCGGGAAGATCATCATCGGTCAGCACGACATCATCGAGCAGATCTTCACCGCCTTCCTGGCGCAGGGGCATTGCCTGCTTGTCGGCGTGCCGGGCCTGGCCAAGACGCTGCTGATCAAGACGCTGGCGGAGGTGATCGACCTGAAGTTCAGCCGCGTGCAGTTTACCCCCGACCTCATGCCGAGCGACATCACCGGGACGGAAATCATCGAGGACGACCGCAGCACCGGCTCAAAGGCCTTCCGTTTTGTGCAGGGGCCGGTGTTCGCGAACATCCTGCTCGCCGACGAGATCAACCGCACGCCGCCCAAGACGCAGGCGGCCCTGCTCGAAGCCATGCAGGAACACAGCGTTACCGCGGCCGGCGTGCGCTACGCGCTCGAGGAACCGTTTTTCGTGCTCGCCACACAGAATCCGATCGAGCAGGAAGGAACCTACCCGCTGCCCGAGGCGCAGCTCGACCGCTTCATGTTCAATCTCTGGCTGGATTATCCCTCCCACGAGGAGGAGGAACTGATCGTCAAGAACACCACAAGCCCGCTCGTATCCGAACTCGAGCATGTGCTGACCGGTGAGGAAATTCAATCGTACCAGGCGCTCGTGCGACGCGTCCCCGTGGCGGATAACGTCATTCAGTTCGCCGTGAAGCTGGTGACACGGACGCGTCCCACCGAAGCGGATGCCCCTCAGTTTATCAAGGATTGGATCCGCTGGGGCGCCGGTCCCCGCGCATCGCAGTATCTCATCCTCGGTGCGAAAACGCGCGCTATTCTCTCGGGCCGTCCGATGCCCGATATCGATGACGTTCGCGCCGTGGCGCGTCCCGTGCTGCGGCACCGTCTCGTCACGAATTTCAGCGCAGAGGCCGAGGGTGTGTCCACGGTCGAGATCATCGACCGGCTGCTGAAGGACTGACACGGCGCCGTCGCATCCAGGCAATCCGAGGATCCCATGACAAAGCACATTCTTTTCCTTGTGGCAGCACTGCTGCTGATCACGTCTGCTCCGCTGGCAGCGCAGCAGCGGCACTGGGTGTTTTTCCGCGACCGGGGTGACGACGCTGCGGAGCGTCTTGTGCATTTCGCTGCGGAGGGTGTGGTGTCCGCGGACGCGCTGCGGAAGAGAGGCCGGGATGTCACCATCGGGGATCTTCCACCGAGTCCGGGGTATGTCGCCGCGGTGAAGGCGACGGGTGCCCGCATCGCCACGGCATCCCGATGGCTGAACGCCGTCAGCGTGGATGCGGGTTCTTCCGTGCTGGAGCGCATCGCCGCGTTGCCGTTCGTGCAGCGCATCGCTCCCGTATGCAGCTGGGAGCAGCCCGCGCCGCTGCCTGCACCGTTTGCCTCGCGACCGGCGAGCCTGTCTTCCTACGGACTCGATTACGGTTTTTCGCTCGAACAGCTCGAGGTCATGCGCGTTCCGAAGGTGCACGACATCTGGATCGACGGTACGGGCATCACGATCGGCATGCTCGACAACGGGTACCGCTGGCGCGGACACGAGGCCATGCGGGTCATCGACGTCCGGGGGGAATATGATGTCATCAACGGCGACACGCTGACGGAAAACGAGGAAGGAGAGCCGTACGGACAGGATTCACACGGCACCGTCACGTTTTCCGCATTGGCGGGATTCCGGCAGGGGAAGTTGATCGGTCCTGCATTCAACGCCGCGTTCTATCTCGCGAAAACCGAGGTCAATAACTCGGAGACGCAGATCGAGGAGGACTACTGGGTGCAGGGCATCGAGTGGCTCACCGCGCGCGGAGCATCGATCGTCTCGGCATCGCTCGGGTATTCCGACTGGGACGACGGCACCGGTTACTCCTACGAGAACGGCGACTTCGACGGTCACACGGCGGTCACGACGCGCGCGGCCGTCGAGGCGATGCGGCGCGGGGTGGTCGTGGTCACGGCCATGGGGAATGAAGGAAGCAGCGTCGGCAGCCTGATCGCTCCGGCGGATGCGGACAGCATCATCGCCGTCGGTGCCGTGGATTTTGCCGGCAATGTCGCCGGCTTCAGCTCGCGCGGGCCGACCAATGATTTTCGCATCAAACCCGATATCGTCACACCGGGTGTTTCCGTGTACTCCGCGACGAAATCCGGAGAGGACACGTACTCGCGCAGCAACGGGACGTCCATGGCGACGCCGCTCGCGGCGGGTGTCGCCGCCCTGGTCCGGTCTGCCCGGCCGGAGCTGACGCCCGTGCAGGTGCGCGATGCCCTTCGCGCGACGGCCGACAATGCGGACAGTCCGAACAACGCCCGCGGCTGGGGACTCGTCGACGCCTGGGATGCGCTTCTGCACCACGGCATGGTGATCAGCACCAATCCCAAAATCATCTGGGACGGTGCGCAGAGCACCATCATGGCATATGTGATCTCCCGTTCACCGGTGATGCGGAACCAGGTCTCGCTGAAGTACGAGGCCGAGGGGATGGCGCCGGGCAGTGTCGCGATGTCCCTGCAGACTCCCTCCAGCGGAGTTGGTGAGGGTTCCGGTCTGTATGTGGGGATGCTTCCCGCCATGGCGGAAGGAACGAAGGTTCGGTTTTCCGTCACGGCATCCGACGCGGCGGAAACGCGTACTTCGCCCTACGGCGCCCCGGAGCTCATGCACGAATTCACTGCCGGAGAGACGCGGCTGCTGGGAGCCGAGCACTTGCTTCCCTCATCCCTCGTGCTGTATCAGAATTATCCGAATCCCTTTTCCCCGTCCGAAACGGCATCCACCTTTATCCGGTATGAAGTCCCGCTGCCCGGCGGCGCGGTGCGGCTCGAGATGTTCGACGCACTCGGCCGCCGTGTGCAGACGCTCGTGGACGGTTTCCGGGGAGCGGGTGTGTACGCGGTTGCCTTTGACAACACGGCGCTGTCCTCCGGTGTGTACTATTACGTTCTGACATCCGGGGAGACGCAGGTGCTGCGCCGGATGCTGATTCTCCAATAACGGATATTCTCTTTTATGCCATTTGTCCCGGCCCTGCAAACCTTTGCGTTGTCCTTTTCCGAGAGCCTGCTGCTTCTATTCGCATTGATCGTGGGAGCGGTGCTGTTCAGTCTCTGGGTGTACCGGCATACCGTGCCGGAAATCACCCGCGGACGCCGCATCACGCTCATCGTTCTCCGCGCGCTCGCGTTGAGTGTCCTGCTCTTTCTCCTGTTCGAGCCGGTGCTCAATCTGCAGCGCAGCGAGGAGCAGTCCCCGCGTGTCGCCGTGCTGGTGGACAACTCGCGCAGCATGACGGTGGAGGATGCCGGCATGCAGCGCGGCAGCATGCTCCGCGCGTTCGTTGACGATGCGGCGTTCCGCGATGTCGAAGGGAGCGGCGAGCGTTCCGACTGGCTGTTCGCGGGGAAGGCCTATCCCATGCAGGAGATCACACCCGATTCGCTCTCGTTCACCGGTGGCGAAACGGACATCGCCCGCGTGCTGCAGGAAGTGCACGATGCAGAGGCGGAACGCAACCTGCGCAGCGTCGTGCTGGTTACGGACGGGATTTTCACCGCCGGGAAGAACCCGCTGTACGCCGCGCGCGCACTCGGCGTCCCGGTGCATGTCGTGGCCGTCGGGGACTCCACCGAGAAAAAGGATATTCTCATCAGTCGTGTCCTCGCGAATTCCATCGCCTACCTGGAAAGCACGCTCCCGATTGACGTGACCGTGCGTAGCGCAGGCTTTGACGGGGGAACGACTCGTGTGCGTTTGCTGGAGGATCGCCGCCTCATCGCCGAGGAGTCCGTGACCCTGTCTCCCGGAGTGAACGAGTATCCCGTGCGTTTTACCTGGACGCCGGAGGAGGAGGGCGTGCGCCGCCTGACAGTCCGCGTCGACGCACTCGAGGGGGAGTTGACGGAGAAGAATAACAGTCGCACGCTGTACGTGAAGGTGCTCAAGAGCAGGATGAACGTCGTCATAGTGGCGGGAGCCCCGAGTCCGGATGTCTCCCTGCTGCAGCGCGAACTGCGGAAAGACAAGAACATCGACGCGCAGCTCTTTGTCCGGAAGGCCGGCGGCGGTTGGTATCAGAACGCACCGTCCGCGAAGACGTTTCTCGATGCGGATTGCATCATGCTCGTCGGCTTTCCCGCATTCGGGGGCGATGCCGACGCCGGTGGCTCACGCAGCACGGATCTCGGCGCATTGCGGCAGGTTGCCGAGGCGGTGGAGAAGCAGCGCGTTCCCCTCTTCCTGTTGCCCAGCCGCATGACGGATTACGGTGCGCTGAAGCAGGGATTGGATGCCTGGCTGCCGTATGACATCGTGCAGACGCGCGGCGACGAAACGGAGATCTTTTTCGAGCCGACGCAGGAAGCGCGCAGCTCGCCTATTCTCAGTTCGGGTATCAGTGAGGATGTCTGGAAGGAATTGCCCCCGCTGTTCAAGACGGAATCCAGTTTCCGCGCGCGTGCCGGCGCACAGGTGCTGGGAAC
>JAFGKR010000235.1 GCA_016928515.1 Bacteroidota bacterium
CATCTTGCCATCTTGCCATCCTGCCATCTTGCCATCCTGTCATGAGAACATCTCAGGCCGTATCCCCCGTGTACCATTTCTTCTCCAGATCATCCGCAACGGCGGCGAGTTCCTGGATGACGCGGGCGCACTCCTTGACCGAGGTTGTGAGGAGGTCGAACATGGAGACCAGCACGACTTCGTCGTCATCGAGAAGCGCTGTGCGGCAATGGCGCAGTGCCGTGTTGAGTTTGAGCAGATAGGCAAGATCGACGCAGTCGTTCACTATGCCGACCGTGGTGTACAGCACCGCGATGCTGTCTTCCCCCACCGAATCCACTTTGCCGTACACGATCTGCCGCCGTCTTCCGGGTGTGGGGATTTCAATCATGCTGATATCCCCCTCGCGCGTGTAGCGTCCGGTGGAGAGTAGCGCCACCTGATGCATCATTTCGTGGACATTCATGTCAGCGCGTCACGACGAGATCAACGGGTGTATTCGGCGCGGCGGGATCTCCGGCCGTGGGACTTTGCTGCATCACGGTCGACGGCACCCAGGCACTGTTTTCACGGTAGGAAATCGTCCCCACACGTAGTCCGCTCTCCAGCAGCTTCTGCTGTGCCTCGTCGAGATTAAGGCCGATCACGTAGGGAATCTCCACTTCGATATCGGTTCCGCCGCTCACCGTGATTTCAATGCCGGTATTCCTGGTCACCCGCTTCCCGGCGGGAACGTTCTGCGAAACGATGGTTTCCGCGGGGAGATCCGACGCCTCGTAGTGAATCATGCTGAGCCGCAGCTCCATCTGCTCGAGCGTGATGCGCGCGTCGCGCAGCGATCGCCCGCGCAGGTTCGGCATGGCGATTCGCTCTTCCCCACCGCTGACAGTGAGATATACGTTCCGTCCCTCACGGACGACGCTTCCCGCAACGGGATTCTGATAGGAGACCTGTCCTGGCGGTATGGTCGGATGCGGCGCGGTGTCGAGCACCTGTGGCTTGAGATCCAGCGCCGATAGCTGCGCCATGGCCTGGTCCACATCACTCTCGGTCACGTCCGGGATGGTGATCTCGTCGCGCGAGTGCACGATCGCCGGCATCACCCACGCATCCAGCAGAAACACAAGGATGAACAGGCTCGACAGAACGATGTAGATCTTGATCGCGAGACGGGAAGTGAGTTTATCTTTCAGGGACATGGAATCAGGCCGTTCGGTTTTCGGGGATGGACAACCCGCTTGGAACGCGGAACCTATAGAAGAAAAATGATGAATTCATGCTGAAAAAAGAATTGCGGATGGAGAAAAATTCCCGCACCCGGCAATTTTCCCCGATCATGCGGCAGACGTCGGTTTTCACTTCCGTATTGTTCCGGTGACCTCCACCTGCCGCGTCTCAGAGGCGGAGTAGACGACGATGCTGCCGAGCAGTGTGCCCTCGAGTTGCGGGGTGAAGCGGATCGTGATGTCCTGCCCCTCGCCGGGTGCGAGGGTGAATTGCCGGGGCGTGAAGACGGCGTCCTCGATGGGAACGACGCGTGGCGGCACCTCGTCACCACCCCGAAATTCGATCGAGAGCGCACTGAGAATTTCCGTAATCTCCATTGTCTCATCGGATACGTTCTCCAGTCGGACGACCGCCTCCGCGGGATGTTGCCGGCGCAAGCTTCCCAGGTCCGGTTTGTCCGGAACGGCGCGGAAAAACGACCGGATGTCGGCTTCCACACGAAGCACGTACTGCTGTTGCTTTCCTCCATCCACCCAGACTGCGACGGACTTGCTCACATGGCCGTTGGTCGTGCGCGGAGGATAAAATGTGACGTCGATCATTGCGGCATCACCCGGACCCAGCGTCCGGCCCGAGAGCATCGCCGTCGTGCATCCACAGGCGGCTTTGACGTGTGTGATACGCACGGTGTCGTTGCAGATGTTGCGCAACACGAAGCGATGCTCGGGTCGATCCGCATGCGTGATGTCTCCGAAATCGTGGACGCCGTCGTCCGCGACGGACAGACAGCTCGCGGGCTGCTCCTGCGCACCGCAGGAGGTGACGAGTACGAACAGCAAGAATGGGATGACGGTATGAACTTTCACGAGTGATCTCTTCCTGTACAATGTGATTCGATCGATAGTCTCTCAAAACGTCCCGGTCTTCCTGCGGTTCACCGACTGAGATTTTGCCTCAGGCGGATCGCCCCTGCGATACTCCGTTCGATTACAGATAGAACATGAGCCCACCGGAAAACATAATACCGTCACTGTTTTTTGTGCCTGTTTCCGCGTTCACGATGTCATGGATGGTGCGGATCTCCGTTCCGAGGAAGAGATAACGTGCGTCGGCGTGGATACTGATGTTCTGCGTGAGCGGGATTTCCAGTCCGAGACCGAAGTGATATCCCGGCTCGAATGCGCTGTCATCCCGCAGCAAGCGTTTCACATCCTCGGTGCCGGCATCCAACAGATCGTACTCGGTGATGGAATAATACCATCCGATACCCGCCACTCCATACGGATTGAGCCATGCACCGACGGGGGCGAAAATCATGAGTGACGCCGACACGGGAATGTACATCACCTCCGCGCGCAACCTGCGAAGCTCAACCGTTCCCGCGCCGAACAGTTCGTTGTCACGGTAGTCCATGGCCACCTCGAGTCCGACATTGCGTCCCCATCGGAGACGTGCCTGGAAGCCGTAATACAGCGCGCCCTCATCGGCGGCGGTACTTTCATACCAGCCTGCGCGGGGACCGACACCGACCGTGTTTTCGATAAAAATGCGCTGGGCCGTCAGCGGCGGAACGGCGAAGAAGAACAGAAGCAGTAGTGTACCGAGAGACCGCATGATCTGTCCGATTGGTGCGACAACGTGCAGGAACGTACGCATTCGGCGGTCGCCGTGTTCCTGCGGCGCAATGAACCCCGCAATATCACAAGGGAATCTCATCCGACACAACAGGCTGCACGTGGAAGGTCCCCTGCGCGATACGGTGCAAGTCCTTCCCGTCCCGATGAATCACGAACAGATGGGTATCCGCATCGACCACCCAGGGAAACACGATCCATTCACCGTCCGGAGAGATGGAGAACCAGGGACCGAGGAGGCCGTAGTTGATCTCGGGATACGCCATTGTGATCTCACGAATGTTGGGAAGAACCACCGAGCGACTGCCGTCCTCGATACGCGTGAGCACGAGAATTTCGCCGTCGGTGATGGTTGAGATGAATTCCCCGGTCGCTCGTGAGCAGGCATGGGTGCTGAGCAGTTCTTTGCGACCCGTGGGAAATGCGACACTGCGTAGCGCACCCTCACCGCAGTCAACGGCGAAATGGCTGCCGGCTGAGGTGAAGTACAGCGTCCGGCACTGTGTATCGAAAGCAAGGAGATCCATAGCCTGCTGTCGGCCCTGAAGCAGCCGCAGGCTGTCATTCTCCCATACGAGCAGCATATACTGGAACTTCCTGGTGAACTGCCCGAGCACGTCGGTCACTTCGATGGAGAGCACGACCCTGCCGCCGTCATTGCTGATGAGCACATCACGCACGCGCACGATATCCGGGCCGAAGCCGCTTCCCTGAAATGCGCTGACGAGCCAGCTGCTGACGTCGATCTGCTCCATGTTCCAGGCGCCGCAGTCGAAACGACAGATCTCCTGTATCCATTCAGTGGAATCGGCAGAGCCGTTGGGCCGCCGGTACACCGTCCATGCGGCGTGATGACCCGACGCACTGAGTGCCGCGCGGGCATGGCCATAGACATATTCCTCACCGGCATTCGCTGCGACGGGCATCGGAACGGGGATGATGCTGCCGTCCTGGCAACGCCCCCAGAGCCGGGCGATGCCACCGGGCACCGTTTCGAAAAGCACGATGCCGTTCTCTGCGACCGAAGTGACGTATTCCACCTGATCGATACCGACCGCTTCGATTTTTTTCAACGTGATGTCATACCGCTGCGCACTCCCGGCTGCATCCACGAAGTAGACATACCGCGAGGGTAACGCTTCGATGACATCGTCGTCACAGGAGGAAAAGGGAAAGAGCAACAGCAGCGAGACCGCAGAGATAAACCATTTCACGGGAAGCACCATATGTTGGTGGAACAGGCGATATGCGGATTTCTCCGCACCACATATTGAGAATATTTTCATCTTTTTTCAAGTGGTCGTTCCGTGACCTCGTGCCCACAACCACATTTTCTTCCCGAACATCTTGCACAAGCGAATTCATATGCATATATTCGCATATGCGAATATGAGAACTGAAAGAGGAACAGTACGGAAGGAATACACGTGGAGCACAAAAGACAGTCGGCAGTGTCGACGGGTGCGGCGGATGAACTCCCCCGTGTTTTTCAGGGACTCGCGGATATCAATCGCTTGCGGATCATCAATCTCCTGCTCCAGCGGGAGGAATTGTGCGTGTGTGACATCGAACGCGTTCTGGATATCCCGCAGACGCGGGTCTCCCGTCATCTGGCCATTCTCCGGAACGCCGGATTGGTCTCCGCGCGCCGCGAGGGACGCTGGATGCATTATCGACTCATTGATGAACCGCCACTGCACTTCGAACTCCTGTCCTCCCTTCAGACCGCTTTTGCATCCGTCGATCAGTTCATGCGGGATGCGGAAGCCTTGGAACACGCTCAATCTATTGCCTGTGACATCCCCACGGAAACCTCATGCAAACCTCTTCCTCCACCCCGCTGACAAGGCGCCTCTCCTTCCTGGATCGCTACCTGACGCTGTGGATTTTTCTTGCCATGGCGGCCGGCGTCGGTCTGGGACATTTCACGCCCGGAATCGCCGGATTCTGGAACACCTTTCAGTCGGGAACGACGAACATTCCCATAGCCATTGGCCTGATTCTGATGATGTATCCGCCTCTGGCGAAAGTACGCTATGAGGAGTTGGGCGATGTGTTCCGGAATGTCCGCATTCTCTCGCTTTCCCTTATTCAGAACTGGGTGATCGGTCCCATTCTGATGTTCCTCCTCGCGGTACTGTTCCTGCCGGGGCATCCGGAATACATGACGGGACTGATCCTCATCGGACTCGCGCGCTGCATTGCCATGGTCATCGTCTGGAACGATCTCGCCTGCGGAGACAGTGAATACGCCGCGGGTCTCGTTGCGTTCAATTCCATTTTCCAGGTGCTTTTTTACTCACTCTATGCGTGGGTGTTCATCACTGTCCTGCCGGAGTGGTTCGGACTGCAGGGGATGGTCGTCGACGTGTCGATGGGCGACATCGCCGAGTCTGTGCTCATCTATCTCGGCCTCCCCTTCCTCGCCGGAGCGCTGACGCGCCTGGTGCTGGTGAAGGCGAAGGGAAAGGAATGGTATCACCAACGTTTCATCCCGCGCATCTCCCCGCTGACGCTGATCGCACTGCTGTTCACGATCTTCGTCATGTTTTCACTGAAGGGTGAGGTGATCGTGCAGCTTCCGCTCGACGTGCTGCGCATCGCGGTTCCGCTGGTGATCTACTTTGTCGTGATGTTCCTCGTTTCCTTCTATATGGGAAAGAAAATGGGAGCCGATTATTCGAAAACCACGACACTGTCCTTCACGGCGGCCAGCAACAACTTCGAGCTGGCCATTGCGGTCGCCGTCGCCGTGTTCGGGATCAATTCCGGAGAAGCGTTTGCCGCGGTGATCGGCCCGCTGGTCGAGGTCCCGGTGCTGCTCGCCCTGGTTTCGGTGGCCCTGCGCCTCCGCAGACGATACTTCCCCGCTGAACATCTATCATCATGATCAGAGGATTCTTTCCATGTTCATACATCTCCTGCTGCTCCTCTCTTCTCTCCTGCTCCCACTCGGGGCGGATCAATCATCTTCCAACCCTGCCAAGGAGTCAATCATGTCACTGCGCCCGCTTTTTCCCGCTCTGCACTCGGTCGTATCAGATATTCAGACGTCATTTTCAGATATCCCCGACGAGCGAAAGGTCATTCTGGAAGAAATCGCTGCCTGGGTTGCGGAGAAGCAACGGGACGGTGCAAAAGCGGATATGATCTTCATCTGTACGCACAACTCGCGACGCAGTCACATGAGCCAGATATGGGCGCAAGCCGCCGCATGGATGCACGGACTCGATCATGTTCGCACCTGGTCGGGCGGCACCGAAGCGACGGCATTCAATTCCCGCGCCGTCAAGGCGCTTCAGGACTGCGGTTTTCGCATCACTGTTGCGCAGGAAGGGGATAATCCCCTCTACCATGTCGCATTCGCCGACAATGCCGGTCCGATCGAAGCCTTTTCGAAGGCGTATCACCATTCCTTCAATCCGCAGGAGGATTTCGCGGCGGTCATGACGTGCAGCGACGCCGACGAAGCCTGTCCGGTAGTGCTCGGTGCCGCAAAGCGTTTCGCAACCCCGTACCGGGATCCAAAGGAATTCGACGGTACTCCGCAGGAAGAGCACATGTATGCGGAACGCTGCCGCCAGATCGCTGGAGAGGTGATCTACATCATGGACCGCGCGGCAGGCATGCTCGCACAATGAAGCCCGCAGCGTTTTCTCCATCCGCGAACCGTCGGTTCACCATTCACTCCGGCCTCCCGTGTTCCCGCGTACCGTCGATTCGTCGTCACTGTTCTCCAATGTCCAACTACCCCAAGGATTCCCATGCCAACCCCTGAAGAACTCAAACTGATCGTCAAGGATAAATACGGCAGGATCGCCGGGCAATCGCGGGAGGAGAATGCCGCATCATGTTGCGGCGCGACATCGTCGTGCTGCGGCGACGGCATGACATACTCGATCATGGCTGATGATTACAGCGGGAAGGAAGGGTATGTCGCGGATGCCGACCTCGCGCTCGGCTGTGGCATTCCGACCGAGTACGCAGGGATACAACCCGGCATGACTATTCTGGACCTCGGCAGCGGCGCGGGGAATGACGTGTTCATCGCCGCAAAGGAAACCGGTCCGACCGGAAATGTAATCGGTGTGGACATGACGGAGGCCATGATCGAAAAGGCAAACACGAACAAAGGGAAGCTGGGTATTTCTAACGTCGAATTCCGCCTCGGCGAAATCGAAGCACTCCCCGTGGATGATGCAACAGTCGACGTCGTGATCTCGAACTGCGTACTGAACCTCGTCCCAGACAAGGCCGCGGCATTCGCCGAAATCTTCCGGGTTCTCAAACCCGGCGGCAGTTTCACGGTATCCGATATCGTGGTTGACGGTGACATGCCGGCTGAATTGCGCGATGTCGCCGAGCTCTACGCCGGTTGTGTCTCCGGTGCGGAGCAGCGGGAGACGTACCTCGCGCACATCACACGCTGCGGATTCGCGGAGATCGGCATCCCGAAGGAGAAATCCGTTTCCATCCCCGAAACCGTGTTGCAGGACGTGCTGGCTTCACTGCCGAAAGACCGGCGCGATCTCAATGGTGCCCGCCTCGTCAGTATCACCGTTCGTGCCGTCAAACCGTACTGAAGGGACATCCCTCCCAACGCTATGTGGACAAGCTCTCACATTGCAGTACTCATCCTTCTGCTTCCGCTCGTCATCGGCTGCAGTCGATCCGACGACGCCCAGACGCAGAAGGGAACGACAGCCGCGGATACGGATCATCCGGTCGTGATCCCTGATGACAGAGCCCCTGCTTCAGTCATCAAATCCCTGGGAAACGAAACCCTCGATTCATTTCTCAATGCGGGGGGGCCTTCGTTGATTGAATTCGGTGGAAAAAACTGCATCCCCTGCAGGAGCATGCGGGAGATACTGGAAGAATTCGCCTCTCTGCGCCCCGATGTCCGTCTCGGCATCGTGTTCTGGGAAGACAGTCCGGAATTGTTCGGTCGCTGGAACATCACCGCCATCCCGGCGCAGGTGGTGTTCGATCAGTACGGCCGGGAGCGGACGCGGCATCGGGGAATCTGGAGCCTCGAGGAACTCCTGACCGTTTTTTCCGAGACGGCACCGGACAGGCAGTGACAGCTTCCGGAACTCCTGTGCGTCGTCAATCATTACATAGATATGGGCTTTTTCAGCAGACTCTTTCAGAGGACTTCCCATGTTGCGAATACCACGGCCGGCCTCCGGCATGTTTGCGTTTCTCATGCTTCTTGGGTTCACCGCTCCCGCGCAGGATGCCGCCAACACGGGGTGCTTTCGATTGACGGAATCCGCGGAACATTATTTCGGTGAGATCGCGCAAAGCGATACCGTAGAACATACCTTCGTTTTCCGGAATGACTGCGCGGACACCGTGGAGATCGGCTCCGCCGGAGCAAGCTGTGGCTGCACGTCGGTACTGCTCTCGGGGAGGGTCGTACCTCCCGGTGGGGAAGCGCTTGTGATGGCGAGATTCACTCCTCCCCGCGGCTCCCGTGATCGCGTGAGTAAAACGGTCAGTCTCTATCTGAAAGGCGCCTCGGAGCCACATTCCGTGCTTCGTGTCTCCGCCACGGTGCGAAGAAAGATTGACATCGATCCATCCTACATACAGATCTCCGGGGCCACGGTCGGCATGCGCAGAACACTGCAGTCGACGATACGGAATGTCTCGGACCGGGAACTGCTCATCGAAACGCGTGGAGTCAGTCTCACCTCCTACCCGACCGACCATAAAAAGGCGGGAGGGAAAGCGCTGCCCCTCGAGGGAGGGACGGTCACTCCGACCGCACTGCGATTGAAACCCGGGGAGAGCGGCGTTCTGACAATCGGACTCATCCCCGCATTCGAAGGGCAGATCAACGGGTCGGTCGGATTGAAGGTCGGCGATGACGAGAGCGTCATCTTTTTTCTCGTCGAGGTGGGAGCGGCAGAAAAAGCGGAGTGAGTCCGCGATACATTTCTGGTCACCTCTCCCACAACGATCACTCATCGGCAATGCTCACTCATCGGCAATGCTCACTCATCGGCAATGCTCACTCATCGGAAATGCTCACTCATCGGCAACGATCACTC
>JAFGKR010000040.1 GCA_016928515.1 Bacteroidota bacterium
CACCGGCGTTTCCTGCTGCACCGGCGTTTCCTGCTGCACCGGCGTTTCCTGCTGCGCCGGCAAGGGACCTGCAGAAAGAAGCACGAGTACGGCAATGATGAAAGAGTATACGATGGTATTCACTGAAATATATGTCGGCATACTGCTGTCCTTGTACTCAGAAACGAGTCGTTCGTGAAAACGTCCGGTGCGAACATCGTCGCAATCGGTGGATTGCGGAAGAACGTGTGTGGGATGTGGAGAAACGCCGACCGTGGTCAGGCGGGGAGAGGGAGAGCGGGAGGTGCGCGTCCGAGGACATTGCTCCGGGAATCATCGGAAGGAAGATCTGCGTCGGAAATGCCCGGTTGGAGGAAGGGGGCCGCGCGGAGAAAAACGATGAGCAGGATGGCGATCATCGCAAGTGCAGCAGCGGAATCTAGTATGCTCTGTAGCGTGATCAGTTCCGAGCGTGAATGCGAGTGTCCAGTGGACCCATCCTCTCGGGCGGGAGCATCGTGATGAGGATGTGCGTGCACAATGAGGTTCCCTGCAGCATCCACGTGCGTATGGGAATAACCGGATAGATTTGCGATGGTCCAGAACAGGGCAAGCAAGGGCAGCCATGCACTCCATCGGACCCATGTAGGGAGGCTGTTCATCGGGAGCCCTTCTCGGAACGGCAGGACGCGCCGACGAAGCGGCATCCCGGATTTAGACAGGGCATCATCGAAAAAGAATCCCGAAGAACGGGAGAGAGAAGGTGGAGGTGCTTCACGATAACTTCCGGAAAGCTGAAGTTATTTATATTTAATACAATTAAATATAATAAATCCGGACGAGAAAACCAAATCTCTTCCCCTCTTTTACTTCCGATGCGGAGCTGCCCGCATCAGCTGCCACAGACTCACACCCACCATGGTATAGAAACAGGCGCTCATGAGCACGCCGCTCAGGGCGATGAGGAAACTCCACGACGGGGAGTGATACCGCAGCAGCCACATTCCCCCGAAGGTCAACAGGATACTCGCGAAGGGTTCGAGGATAAGAACGGCGCGCAGCCACGCCGGAACACCCACGGCCATCGCGAATATCCCTCCGACTGCGAGAAAGACCAGTGCCAGGCTGATGATATGCGTATGTGTGATGTTCAGCAGCTCGGCGGCGGTTTTTTCGTACTGCAAATCACGATCCGCGGGCAGATCCGCCGGATCGACGCCGACGCCTTCACTGCCGAGAAAGCGCTCCGCGATGCCATCGGGATGCGCATCGGTGGTATGATCCACGAAAAACACACCGAGTGTGTATCCCGTCGCTATGACGAGGAGAAATGCGGCGAACAGCTGTCGCAGGTGTGGCGGCAGGGTGGGCAGGGTCTGCAGGGTGGGCCAGGACGGCAGGGAACGAAGCCGGGAATCCGTCGTCATAATATCCTCTCCTCCATCAGATACTGCATGAGCGTGGCAAGTGCACGCGCGCCCCGGGTGACAGACCGGCAACTGATCGTCGCTCCACTGATGTTGCGGATATCTGCTCCAATCCTGATCGCATCCGCAGCGCTCTTCCCGGTGAACTGTTCCCGGAACATCGGCGAACGAATCTCGCCACCGTGGGATTCACGATACCGCAGAACTTCCATCCCCAGTATCCCGCCATCGATGTGAAAGGCGACAAGGTACGTGATCGGACGCGCCTTCCCCTTGACGTTGTCCACAAAGACAGCACCGGCTGTCACGCCATTGCGCAGCACACGCCACCCGCTCACCTTCTCCCATGGATGCGCTCCGTCATTTCTCCGCGTCAAGATAGCACGTGCCTCGGAACCGAATCGCAAATCGAGTTCTTCAAGCCGTACTGATGCACCGAACAGATGCCGGGTGGTCTCCGTCACTTCCTCCGGGGATTGCGCAACGGCTATCCCCGGCAGGAAACACAGGACGAGCATCCAGTCAGAAAAACGCATAGCCAATCCCGGCGTTGAATTGTCCGGTCGCATCACTGTCTCGTGCGTCATCAAAGAGCTGATAGTCGATTTTGAACGCCACGTTTGCCGTGGGAAGCCACGTGAATCCGACAGTGGTCGCAGTGCGATCGTACGCAGCGACGGGATCGAAGCCGGTGGTCTCCGCCTGCGTGTTGTGCATGCCGTAGCGACCGAAGACGAACAATTGCTGGACCGAAGATTCCGCAAGATGCGGCATGAAATTGTAGGCGGCCTCGGCATACCATCCGGTCATCCGATCGGCCACGTTGCGTTCGAAGCGCGTGTTGATGCGCTCGGCGTCGGTTATGGATATCATGGCCGCTTCGCCGCGCAGTTGAAGATTCCCGGTACCGAAACGGACATCACCGGCGATGATGGTTGCGGCGGCGGCGCCGAGGGATTCATCCCCGCCGGTCAATCCACCAGTGAAAAACGAGGCACCGAGACTGAGTCCGAGAACGGGGATGTAGTCCACGCGTCCGGTGAATCCCATGTCTTTGGTGGATGCATTCGCGGCTTTCTGCCGGCCACCTCGAAGGCCGCTGCCGGCGGAGAGTCCTTCCGCCATGAAGCTGCTCACGGAATAGATCTGAAAGTGCAGATTGTGTCGTGGAGCGCCGAAGAAGCCGATGCCGGCTTCGCGCCAGGTCGTCGGGATGATGACATTGTGGAACAACGGGCGCTCGACGCCGTGGAAGGTAGGCGGTTCGTGAACGAGGTTGATGATGCCGACCGGCGGGAGGACGATACCCGCTCGGAAACCGTAGTGCTCCCATGGCCGCAGTTCGAGGTACGCCTGTTCGATCGAGAGTTCTCCGGGCGTATTCGCTCCGGCCACGTATGTATGTTCGATCTCGGTCTCCGAAACAAAGGAAATCCAGTCGTTGAACTCATGGTTGAGATAGACGACGAAACGGTGGAAGTCGAGCCTGCCGCCGGTACTGCCCTCCGGTTCATTGTAATGCAATTCCCCGTAGCCGCCGATGGTTGTGGAGGATTCCTGCGCGATGGCGGCGACCGGACCGCAAAGGAGGATGGCGAAAACCGATGAAACGGCGAATACGAATAGGATGTGATTCATAATAACTCCTGCACTACAGAGTTAATTAGATTTAGTTTAAATAAGGATAAGAAAAGCTGCGCAGAAAAACAAACCTTTCAAGCATGAAGCGTGGCTGCGCGTTTTCCCATTGTCTGGCGTCGGAAATGGTGATAATATGTATTGATATGCTGTTTTTGATCCCCCTGGAGTCCCCATGACCTCTACCCGATCACTGTTCCTCCTTGTCTTCCTCCTTCTTTCATCCCCCTTGCTCGCGCAGCAGGATGCGCCGTTTGACGACGGTCATCGCTGTCCCATCCGAGAAGCCGAGATGAAACGGCACGCTCTTCTGGCCAAGCGTGCACAGTATGTCACCGCCGAAATGGACCACTACGACGTGCAGTATTATCGACTCGACGTGACCTTCCCGAGCGACGCATCACTACCCTTCTTTGGCTCCTCTGCGATGCATGCACGAAGCGTCGTCGATGATCTCACGTCGATCGACATGCATTTCGCCGGGGGTACCGTCGACAGCGTTTTCGTGGACGGTACGCGCCTCCCTGCGAACAGCGTCACCCGGACAGGCGATGTGCTCTCGCTTGCACTTCCCGTCCCGTTACAGAAGGATGAGACGACGGATGTGATCGTGCATTACCGTCATCCGTATGGTGGCAGTGCGGTGACAATCAAGAACGTGCGTAATGTTGTTCTGGACAAGGACGTCCTCAGCATTTCCACGCAATCCGAACCCTACGACGCCCGCACCTGGTGGCCCTGCAAGGACGATCCCGCAGACAAGGCGGATTCCATTGATGTCGTGTTCACGGTTGACACTCCGCTCTATCCCGTGAGCAACGGACTTGTAGTCGACGATACCGATAACGGCGACGGAACGCGGACCGTTCACTGGAAGTCCCGCTATCCCATCGTCACCTATCTCATCTCCGTCGCGGCGTCCGAATTCAATTTTCGGGAATTCAGTTTCAGTCATGGCGGGAAAACCATGCCTGTCGGCAGTTGGTGGTATGGGATGTCCGAGGAGAATATGGCCCCGTTTGAACAGAGCATGCTCGACGGACTGCGTATATACTCCAACCTGTTCATCCCGTATCCGTACATGAATGAAAAATACGGCATGGCCGAATACGAATGGGGCGGTGCGATGGAGCATCAAACCGTGTCCTCCATGGGTTTTTACAGCTCGACCGTTGTCGTCCACGAACTGATGCATCAGTGGTTCGGCGACAAAGTGACCTGCGCTTCCTTCGAGCATATCTGGTTGAACGAGGGCTGGGCGACATACGGCGAATCGCTGTTTTATGAAGCGCTGTACGGTTTTAACGCTCTCAAGGCGGATATGGCGGCAAAAGCGGTGTACAGGTCTGGAACGATCTATGTGCAGGACCCCGAAACCGTTGGGTTCGGAGAGATATTCAGCGATCTCACCTACGAAAAGGCGTCCTGGGTGCTGCACATGCTGCGTCATATCATCGGGGATGAAGCGTTCTTCGAGGGGACAAGAAATTACCTTGGCGGTGAAGAGCGGGGGACGTACCGCAGCGTAACCACTGCCGAGTTCCAGCAGTACATGGAAGACGCCGGCGGGATGGATCTCGACTTCTTCTTCCAACAGTGGATTTTCGGCGAATATTACCCCACGTACAAGCTGACATGGGAAAGCAGCGAACAGGCAGGAGCACATGATGTCTCTGTGACCATTGACCAGCTCTATCTCGGTCAACGACAGCTGTTCACCATGCCAATCGACCTGTATTTCCGTTTTGCTGACGGAAGCGATACCTCCATCACGGTGTGGAACGACGAAGCATCGGAACTGTACGCCTTTACGTTTGAACAGAAACCATCGATCCTGCGGCTCGATCCGGATGGCTGGATACTGAAGAAAGTCATCGAGAAAATCACCAATCCCACATTCGACAACGGCATCCTCGTCGTCAATGGCGTCGACTGGGATGTTGAGGCCTACACACCGCATCTGAAGGCGGCATTCGCGGATTCCGTATTCACCGGCGGATTGCCGTACACTCTGTGGGACATCTTCCCCAATCCCGATGCGGGTTACCCGGATGGTGTTCCGACACCAATCGGTTCCGGTCCCGTTCCGGCAAATGTTCTGGGACAGTACTGTATCGTTGTCTGGCTTGGGAACGCCTATAATGGCGACGATGCCATCTGGCAGCAGACCTCGGCATGGGAATACGTCAAGGCAGGGGGAAATCTCGTGTTGATGACCCGATACGGACGCGAGTTCGTCACCGAGGAAATGCGACAGATGCTCGGCATCAACTGGCGCAATCCTTTCGCCAACGCGGAGAACTGCGTGGCGCAGTTGCCGTCGCTTGTGGACATGTCCTTTTTCGAAGTGCAGAACTGGATTGCAACATTCAGTCCTGTCCTCCAACGGCCGGAGAACGACCTCCTCTTCACCGAAACCGTAACAGAAGCGGAACCGCAGGGACTCGGCGTTTGGGCAAAACCCATCACGACCGAATACGGGCAAAGCGGACATGTGATGTTCCTGAGTCTGCGGCCGTATTACATTCAACGCGAACAGCTCAAGCAGAACATGGATGGGCTGCTGCGTACACTTCCCTGTAATCCGGTGACCTCGGTGATTGACACGCCTGTCCTGCCGAACGGCCTGACCCTGGATCAACAGTATCCTAATCCCGTCACCCGTGGAATGGAAACGACTCTGCAGATAGCAGTCGATGCCGGATATACCGGAGCCATCTCCGTAGTCGTCTACGACCTCCTCGGGCGCATGGTTCTCAATCAGCAGGTGGATATCGTCCGTGGCGGGTCGCACATCATCCAGATACCGACGGGAGCTTTCCCCGCCGGCGTGTACAGCGTGCATCTGAAAAATGGCAGTGCTTCCGTTACAACACGGATTGTCGTGCTCGATTAGATCCACTTCGACACAGACAGGAGGATACCCTCCGCGGGTTCAATCTGATTCCGGATACACTCTCTCCGTGATACCAACGCAAAGGCGCAGGACGAATATCCTGCGCCTTTGCTTGTATATTCCCGGTCGGGGTTGGAGGTAGTTTCGGAAAAAGAACGCGCCGCCGGGAAATGTTCACACGATATGCTACCGTGAGAGGATCATACGCCTGGTACCGACGAAGGTCGGGGTCTCGAGACGGTAGACATACACGCCACTCGGCAGATTGCCCATGTCGACAACCACTTCGTAGCGGC
>JAFGKR010000236.1 GCA_016928515.1 Bacteroidota bacterium
GTAAACGACGAATGGTCAGCCAATAGTCAGTGCGCCGCTGCCATGGCCAGGCAACAACATCTTCGTCCTCCTGCACCGCCTGCCCGATATTTGCACGTTGCACTGTCTCGATCCAGCGACGCAGTTCGGGAAAAGCGCCGACTTCCTCCTCTCCCACCGGTCTCTGCGCAAATATGCGCGACAAGCGCGGCCGGGAATAGCGATCCGCGTCGAAATCCAGCCAAACCGTCCATGCACCCGTGGAATCGGTGCTGAGCAGCATACTGAATCCGACGGTCGTATTGTTGGAATATACGCTGTCGACCAGGCGGGAATGCACGCCGTCGGGGACACGAATGTTCCCTTCCCCGTAGTACTGATGAATGTTGACGGTCGAGAGAAACACGACCGGATCGAACCGCAGCTGTGACCGCGCGGACAGAGGAAGCAGGAGAAGGATTACAAGAAAGACGGGACCTCTGTGCATCACGGTGCCATCCCTCAGATCAGGATCTGGGAAACGATTCCACCGACGAGCAATGCAAGCACCAGGCTCCCGAACCAGATGGTCATGCCCTCCCGCAGTCCACGTTCCTTGAGCATGACCATGAGCGAAGCGACACAGGGCACGAACAACGTGATGGTGACCAGGGCAGCGACAGTCTGAAAGGCGCTCAGGTCGAGGTAGAACATGCCGGCCGCACCGAAGTCCCGGCGGACCAGTCCCATGACGAACGCTGTAGCGGCCTCGCGTGGCAGCTGCAACCAGCCCACAACCAGGGGTTCGAGCGCTCCCATGATTCGTGTCAGCGCCCCGGTCACCTGGAGAATACTGACCACCAGAGCGCCGATGAAAAACCACGGACTTGCTTCCTTCATGAAAAAGTACGTCTTGTACAGCGTCTTCTTTGTGACGTTATTGAGTTGTGGCATGCGCATGTGGGGGAGGTCGATCAAGAGCGGAGAGATCTTCCCCGGGAGTGTCTTGTTCATCACCGTCCCAAGCGCGACGAGGAAGCCGAATATGACACCTGTGTATATCAGCGTCGCCTGCGGACCCGCCGTGGCAAGCAATGCGGCGATGACACCGAGTTGCGCGGAGCAGGGAATCGCGAGTTGCAGGATGGTCGTAGCGATCGTTTTTTCCCGCTGTGAGCCCAGCAACCGCGTCGTGATCGTTGCCATGGTCACGCAGCCGAAACCGAGAATCAGCGGGATGACGGCACGTCCGTTGAGACCGATAAAACGCAGGGAACGGTCGACCAGGGTGGCGAGACGGGGCAGGTACCCACTGTCTTCGAGAATGGACAGAGCAAAATAAAACCCGAGGACAAGAGGTAAAAGCAGGAAGACGAGATAGGTGAGCGTCATCGTGATGGCGCCGAATTCCCCGAAGAACAGAATCAGCCAGGGATTGTCATAGGTGAACCGGTATTCGACGTCATTGCCGTCGATGAATGCACGCAAGTCTCGCCAGAGGGCAGGATTTCCCGAGATGCCGTCGTCAAAGCGGAAGTCCCGCTGGACGGTCGCTTCGCCGTCCAGGCCAAGGATTTCCACTCCGATCGTTGTGGCGGCATCACGCGCTACCCACGATTTGATGTGGAATTCCACAAATCCCTTCCCGATTTCGCCTTCGGTGATTTCCACGATATCCTGTGCGACAAAGACGCCGACAAACTGGTACACGAAAAAGAGAATCACCGCGAGAAGCGGAAACCCGAAGATCGGACTGACCGAGAGGCGCCCGAGAACGGTGGAGACGCGCTTCCCGGTCTCCATATCGGTGACCGTGTGTTGCAGAATCCGGTTGACGCGATTCCGTCTGTCGATATATATCTCCTCGCGGCGGCCGATGTCGGCCGGCGGAATACCGTGCCGTTCGGCGACGATGGTATCCCCCTCAAGAACGAGCAATGCCTCACCCTGCGAACCGACGGACGAGAGCATGGTGTGCAACTCCGCGTGCAGTGTGCGGTTCTGCCTGCCCTCCGCGGCACGGACGATGAGTTCGTGGATTTCTTCGAGTCCCTTTCGCTTGATCGCGACGGTGCCGATGACCGGGATACCCAGTTCCTCCTCAAGACGATCGAGATCCACGGCGATGCGCTGGCGATGTGCCTCATCCATCATATTGACCACGAGCCCGACACGTTTGCCCATGTCGATCAGCTGCTGCGTCAGGAAGAGGTCACGCTCGAGGTGTACGGCGTCGACAATATTGACGATGATATCGCCGTTGAGAATGATATCGCGTGCCACACGCTCTTCATCATTGAAGGAAGACACACCGTAAATACCCGGGGTGTCGAAGACTTCGTAGCCGAGATAGGAGGCCTTGGACACCTCGATGGTGGTCCCGGGGAAATTCGAGACGTCAACGTAGAGTCCGCTGAGATAATTGAATATCACGGACTTCCCCACGTTCGGATTCCCCACCAAAACGATCCGCGGTTTCAGGGGATCAGTGGGAAGCTTTTCGGTGCGAAGATGCTTGTGTGGGCGATGCGGTGTGGAGACCGGTTCCATACGTATCCAATACAACTCACAAAGGGAAACCGGTTCAAAGCCGGCTGATCATGATGGCGCTGGCGAGTTCATCGCTCAACGCAACTTCCTGGTGATGCAGTCCCAGGACGATGGTGCCGCCGGGGAGCCGCTCAAGGCAAGAAACAGTAACTCCTTCCATCAGGCCGATGCGGATAAAGTGAGAACGCATCTCCCCCTGGGGAAGCTGCTCGATACGGACGCGCATGCCTTTTCGTATCGTGCTCAGCTGCATCACTCGTCCTCGTCCTCATGGCGGCAGTTCCGGCAGATCCCATGGATATGCAGGACGGCATCCTGGAAGGAATAATCCAGCGAGGCTGCGGCGTCCCGGGCAAAACGGTCGACGCGCTTGTCGATGAACTCCTCGATTTTTCCACAGGAGCGGCAGATGACATGATGGTGATGTTCGTTCCCGTACATGATTTCGTACCGGGCGAGCCGTTCACCGAAACGGTACCTCGACAGGATGCCGCAGTCGGTCAGCTTCTCCAGCGTGTTGTACACCGTCGCTCGCGAGACTTTGCTGCCGTCGTTCTTCATTCGAAGAAAGAGATCGTCGGCGTCGAAATGTCCATGGCATTGCATGACGGTATCGAGAATCTCGAACCGTTCGGGAGTGATCCGGAACTTGTTCCTGCGAAGATACTGGGTAAAAAAGTCTACGGGGTCGTTCTTCTTCATGGCTATTTAGATATAATCTAAATAGAACATACGAGATTTTTTCATATCGGTCAAGACAAAAACGATAATGCTGTACGGAAACAGACTTTTTTTCTCGGATGCTCTTGCTCCCGGTCTGCTGTCCGGGGTATATTTCCGTACCATCATCAGAACGAGGCTGTTCCATGATACGCAGACTGCTGACCCTGCTGATCCCCTTTGTGCTGGCGAATGTCCTGCAGACCGCCGCACAGACGAAAGAGGCCGACCTCGTGGTCGGGACCTGGCTGGTGCAGGACAAAAAGGCGAAAATCCAGATCTACCACAAGAGCGGGAAGTATCACGGAAAAATCGTCTGGCTCAAGGAGCCGAATGACGAA
>JAFGKR010000237.1 GCA_016928515.1 Bacteroidota bacterium
GGGGAAGGAGCATGGATCGTACCGGTGTTCCTGCTCGTTTTCGTCATCGCCACTGCCCTGTTTTTTGTGAGCGGGCGTCTGCGCATTCCGATTCTACCTGCGATGTTTGTCGCTGCAGCAGGTGGGGTGATGGCCACCTTGCAGACATGGCGCCCGAAAGCGGATAACATCCGCCGGATGCGTCTTCCGCTGGCTGTCGGAGCGGTGCTCGGTGCTCTCGTGCTGGTGCTGCAGCCACAAGTGCAGCAGGATTTCGCACAGGAATATCTGAAACTCGGTCAGCTGGCTTTCGAGCGGGGGGATTTTCCGGAAGCGGAAATGCAGTTCCGGGCCTCACTGGGGGAGAAGCGGACGATCGATGGGTGGACGAATCTCGGGAATGTACTCGCGGCGCAGGGGCAACCTCAGGAGGCAACGGAAATGTACCGGACCGCGCTTGCGCAGGATTCCACCGCCGCCCTGACCTGGTTCAATTACGGAAATCTCTTCATGCAGACGGGGAAACCCCAGTACGCCTTCGGTGCGTGGAAGAAGGCGCTGGAGTATCAACCGCGTCTTGCCGCGGCACATAGGAATCTGGGATTGCTGCTCTTTCAGGCCGGCCGTCTCGAGGAAGCTCTGCAGCATCTTCAGACATATCTGACACTGGAGCGGGATACGAAAAAGCGGGACGAGGTGTCCCGCGATATCATGCGTATTCGTGCGATCCTGGAACAGGAACGCTGAGTGCTCGATCTTATTCGCCTTCGATTTCTTCCCCTTCAGGATGTCTGCTGTCGGCATCTCCCCCCTCCTCGGCGAGACCGTCCTCGGGGAGCACTTCTTCCTCGCTGCTGATACTCAGTGGATGGGGCGGGAGGTTCAGGACTTCGTCGGCGAAATGCTGGACAAGATAGGAAACGATATCCTTGACGGAAACGAGTCCAAGCGGTTCAAACAGCTCATTGACGATGGGGATGTGCCGGTAACCGCCAAGGTCCATGAAATTCAGCGCATAAGCTATGGTGTCGCTTTCGTTCAGTGCCTGGGGATTGATGGTCATCACCTCTGAAATCGGTGTCGATCGCAGGTCGAATGCGCTGCCCAGAATTTTCTTGAGCACATCCCGCTCGGTGAAGATGCCGAGCAGTTTCCGGTGACTGGTCACAAGCACGCACCCGATGCGCTTCGTCTGCATCAGGTGCACCGCATCACGCACGGGTGTGTCGATATCCACCGTGATGGCGGGCTTCATCAGACTGCGCAGCGATCTGCGGAGGTCGGAGACCTCCAGAGCCGGGACATTCTGCTCGTCGCCCGGGTCCAGGGCCATATCGTGATGGGGATCCTTATTCATGATGATTGCTTTTCTGCTGATGGGAGTGTCATTCCAACGAACCGATGCTGTTTTCCACTGCCGACAAGATAGCATTTTTCTGAACCAGACGCGCGATTCTTCGCAGATCATCGTGGAGCAGACGGTCTGCATCCAGATGTGCGACTTCCTTCCGGATCAAGTGATATGCGATCTCTGTTCCTCGTCCCTTGCCCATGTCCCCATGAAAGTCCAGTGCCTGCGCTGCCGTCATGAACTCCACAGCGATCACGTTTTCGAGGTTGCGCATGATCTGCCACGCCTTTCGTGCACCTATGGATCCCATGCTGTTGTGATCCTCCTGGTTGGCGGACGTGGGGATGGAATCCACACTCGCGGGATGTGCCAGCACCTTGTTTTCGGACACGAGGGACGCAGCGGTATACTGCGCGATCATCAATCCGCTGTTCAGACCGCCCTGTTCGGTGAGAAAACGGGGGAGACCGCTGAGCTTCCCGTTGACCATGCGTTCGATGCGGCGCTCGGAGATATTGGCGAGTTCGGCGAGTGCAATACCCAGAAAATCGGCCGCGAGGGCAACGGGCTGACCGTGAAAATTCCCCCCCTCGATCAACTGCCGTGTCTCGGGAAAAATCAACGGGTTGTCCGTCGCTGCATTGATTTCACGCAGAAGGACATTCTCCACGTACACGATGGCATCGCGTGAGGCTCCATGTACCTGAGGGATGCATCGGAGGGAGTACGCATCCTGAACGACATCATGTCCTTCGCGGTGGGATTCACGGATCTCGCTGTCTTCCAGCAGACGAAGGATATTGCGTGCGACGGCCTGCTGCCCGGGGTGCGGCCGGACGGAGTGGAGTTGCGGATCGCAGGCGTTTGTCGTTCCGAGCAATCCCTCGAGTGTCATCGCACCGGAAATATCGGCCTGATGTGCCAGACTCCGTGCCCGCGCGACCGTATACGTCAGGTACGCCGTCATCATCTGCGTTCCGTTGATGAGCGCCAACCCTTCCTTCGCCGTCAGCGTGACCGGATTCAGTTCTGCCTCACGAAGCGCTTCCGCGCTGGGCCGGCGACCACCCCCCGGCGTCCAACATTCCTGGAGCCCCATCATCCCGCAGACCAAGTGTGCCAGCTGCACGAGATCCCCGCTGGAGCCGACGGAACCCTGTGAGGGAATGACAGGAATGATGTCTTTGTTGAGCATGGCCAGCAGGTGTTGTACCGTGCTGATGCGGATGCCGGAGTGTCCCTTGGCAAGAGCGTTGGCGCGCAACAACATGAGGATGCGTGTGATTGGCTGCGGGATGGGGTCGCCGCATCCGACCGCATGGCTGACGATGAGATTGTGCTGCAGCTGTTCGAGCTTGTCGGATCCGATGTGCACATTGCTGAATTCACCGAAACCTGTGGTGATTCCGTACATGATTTTTCCGTCGCGAACCCATTCCTCCACCAGGTCTCGCGATGCCTGCATGCGGGGAAGAGCATCTTCGGCGAGCCGCACCTGCGCGCGGCCTTCGGCGACTGCCATCACATCGTACAGCGTGAGAGAATTGCCGTCAATGAATATGGTGTGCATGTCCGTGACCATTCCTTGTAAAAACACAGAACATCTTCTAAGCTACAATGGACAGTCGCGTTTTCCAATCCATTCCGCGGAGAATCGCAGGCAACCGGTTGCACACTTGTCTGTCGGTTGTATTGGATGTAGATTGTACGCAGACGTTTCACTGAGGTCTGGAGTCCTGTCATGATCTATCGTTTCCTTCCGTTTCTGCTGTGTGTTGCTGTCCTTCTGTTCGTCTCCTGTTCCGATGATGACGACGGCGGATCGACGGTCACCCCGAATTACACTATCACCATCAAGAACGTGGTTCCGATCTCGGGTCCGATCGGCTCCCTCGTCAAAATTACGGGCAGCAACTTCGGTACCGAACCGGCTGAACTGAGCATCACATTCGGCAGCATTCCGGTGACACCGATCTCCCTGGCGGATGATGAAATTGTTCTCCGCGTTCCGGCGGAACTCGAAATCGGGGTTACCGCGATCAGTTTGCAGCGAATGACAGGCAAGCAGGTGACCATTCAGTATACGGTCCAGGATCCGATCGTCGGGAAGTGGGTTTCCGAAGGGATGGACGTGGCGCAGCTGTTGTCTGGGCAGGAGCCGTTTATCCGCAAGGTCACCGCGACTTTCCGTCCGGATGGATCATATCTCGCAGTGTATACGGACTCATCAGATGTTTCCCGGACCTACACGGGCAGCTATTTCGCGAGCGATGGGGGAGCTCCCGCACCAAACGACCGGATTCGGCAGTTAGAACTCGTGCAGTACGCTTCGAACGATACACTGACGTTTGAAGGGATATACGAGGTAGCCGTGAACGACAGCAATATTACCATGAAGCTGGAAATTGTGCAGACCGATCCAGCCATGCCGCCGATGACGCCGCCCACACCGGCCGGCGGTTTCGGAAGTACATCCGGTGGAACCATCGGCGAAACGAATTTGCAACGCTACGTCAAGCAGTAGCCCGCGGTCAA
>JAFGKR010000238.1 GCA_016928515.1 Bacteroidota bacterium
CGCCGATCCGAACCGTCGTGCGGTGCAGCTGGACCTCTTCCCGGCGAGCTTTCTCGAGAATCTCGTCACCACGAAGACCTTTACCCCCGACAAGCCGGGCAATTACACCGGCGGCAGTGTGAACATATCCACGAAGTCCTTTCCGGACAAATTTTCCCTTTCTCTCTCAACATCGACATCATGGAATTCCCAAACCACGGGCAGTGATGCGTTTCTTACGTATGCCGGGGGGGCGAACGACTGGCTCGGCGTCGATGACGGCACGCGCGACATTCCCATTGCACTGCAGGATCCAGACGTGAAGATCCCTGATCTGAGCTTTGCCTTTACGGATGAGGAGAAGGCGCGGGAGCTCGATCGACTGTCGAAGTCCTTCAACAATGTTATGTCGCCGAAGCGCGGTTCCGCTCCCGTGAACCAGGGGTACTCCCTCTCCGTCGGGAATCAGGTCGATGTCCTGGGACAGCCGTTCGGCTTCCTCGGAAGCCTGACCTACAATCGGAAGTATTCGCTGTACACAGACGGGTCGGTGGGACGGTATCTCCTTACCGGTCATGTCGATGACGTGGATGAACTGACGAATGACTATCTGTTGGCGGATCAAAAGGGCACCGACGAAGTATTGTGGGGTGGTCTGTTGAATCTGTCATACATGCTTGGCGCATCGCATGAGATGGGCTTCAATGTCATCTACAATCGCGCCGCAGACAATACGGCACGCTATCTCACCGGGAGTTTCCCGCGTGACCTGACGGGTAACGCGGTGTACGAAACGCGCAATCTGCACTACATCGAACGGGAGCTGCAGACCTATCAGCTGCGCGGCAAGCATCACTTCGAAGCCCTCGCGGGCCTGAACGTCGAATGGATCGGCTCCATTGCCAGCAACACGCAGGACGAGCCCGATGTCCGATTCTTCACCAACAACTATACCATCCGCGATCGCAACGGTATCGTTGATACGATCTACGCGATCCGGCCCTCGATCTACCCGATCCCTGCACGGTATTATCGAAATCTCGTGGAGGACAACAACTCCTTCAACATTGATTTCGAACTGCCGTTTACACAGTGGTCCGGTCTCACTTCCAAGGTGAAATTCGGGGGTGCATGGCTCAACAAGGAGCGCAGCTTCCGCGAGCGACGGTTTGATTTCGGGCAGGATAGGATTACCTATGACGGCAATGCGGACGATTTCTTCAATCCGTCACATGTTGGAATCCTTCCGGAGCAGAGCAATGAAACCTTTTTCCGCTTCGGAAACTACGTGATCGATGCAACGACGCTTTCCAACAATTACGACGGGACGCAGGATATGTACGCCGGATACGTCATGGTGGACCTGCCGATTTTCAGGGAACTCCGGATCATCGCCGGTGCCCGTCACGAGACGACACGGATGGATGTCGCCAGCCACGATACCACACTTGCGAGAGGCAATCTCGACAATCAGGATTTTCTCCCCTCGGTGAACCTGCTGTACAACATCACGGAGAATATGAATTTCCGTCTTGCCTATGGCAAGACCCTGGCCCGTCCGACATTTCGTGAGCTTGCTCCATATGCCTCGTTCAATTTCGTCAATGACTTCACCTTTATCGGCAATGCCGAACTCGAGCGGACCCTGATCGACAACTACGATCTGCGCTGGGAATGGTTCGTGCGCCCGGGTGAAATCATTGCTGCCAGTGGATTCTATAAGTTCTTCCAGAATCCGATCGAGCGTGTGATCAAGAACGTGAATGGAGAAATCGAGTACCAGAACGTATCCGAATCCGAGGTGTACGGGTTCGAGCTGGAGTTCCGCAAGCGTCTCGATGGGATCGCCGATTTCTTCAACTATTTCTATCTCGGCGCCAACTTCACCTATACAGCATCTGTTGTGGACATTTCACCGGATGAGCTCGAAGTGATCCGCGCCGTCAATCCCTATACGGAAAACACGCGCGCATTGCAGGGGCAGTCCCCATACTTGCTCAACATCAATTTCGCCTACCAGAATTACGATATGGGGACGTCGGTCAGTCTCTTCTACAACGTTTTCGGGGAGCGCCTTTCCGCGGTGTCTCTCGGCGGGACGCCCAACGTCTACGAGCAGCCGCGCGGCATGCTGGATCTGATCGTGTCACAGAAACTTTTCTGGGGCTTCAGCGCCAAACTGGCCGCGAGAAACCTGCTGGACGAAGCGGTGGAACACGTCCATCATTTTGAAGGGAAGGATTACATCTACTCGCAGTACAATACTGGCCGCGACTTTTCCTTTGGGATCAGTTACACATTCGAATAGAGCAATAACCCGTTTTATTACACAATGGAGTGATTCATGCTGAGAAAACTGTTTACCGTGTCCGTTTTTCTGATGATGGCTTCCGGAGCGTTCGCGCAGAACGTCGTGAACATTACCGATGCCGACATCAACGGAAACGTGACCTGGACCTCCAATAACACGTATGTCCTCAATGGCTTCGTGTTCGTCGAAGATGGTGAGACCCTGACGATCGAGCCGGGCACAGTTGTCAAGGGGAAGCCCGGTCAGTCGGAAAATGCCAGCGCGCTCATCGTGGCACGCGGCGGGAAGATCCTCGCGAGCGGTACCCCCGATAAGCCGATCATCTTCACCGCGGAAGCCGACCAGTTGAACGGCAACCTTCCGCTGGATACTCGTGGTCTCTGGGGCGGCCTGATCCTTCTTGGGAAGGCTCGCATCAATACTGCCACAGGCGAGGGACAGATCGAAGGTATTCCGAGCACGGAACCGCGCGGAGCGTACGGCGGTCAGGACGATGAGGATAATTCCGGTGTCCTGCGGTACGTATCGGTGCGATACGGCGGCACCAACATCGGTGAAGGAAACGAAATCAACGGTGTCACATTCGCCGCGGTCGGCAACAAGACGCGCGTGGAATATATTGAGGTCTTCAATAACGCCGACGACGGTTTCGAGTGGTTCGGCGGTACCGTGAATTGCAAGTACCTTGTATCCGCATTCAATGGCGACGACGCGTTTGACTACGATGAAGGATTCCGTGGCTACGGGCAGTTCTGGTTTGCCGTGCAGGCGGAGGATATCGGGAACCGGGGAGCGGAGCAGGACGGCGGGACAACACCGGAAGACGGTCAGCCCTACGCCATGCCACAATTGTACAATATCACCTACATCGGAAGCGGCATGAATTCGCTCAACGCCGATAACGATCTCGCAATGATTTTCCGCGACAACGCAGGTGGCAAATACTACAACAGCATTTTCACTGAATTTGCCGGTGCCGGGGTGAAGGTTGAAGACCTGGCCAGCGGTGAAGACAGCCGTGCGCGCCTCGAAGCCGGTGAACTGGTGTTGAACACCAATCTCTGGTGGAATTTCGGGGAGGGCAATACACTCGATGCCATCGCACCTGAGGAATATGTGCGCACGCATCTGGCGGCAAATGCAAACAGCATCGCAGATCCGCAGCTGAAGAGTATATCCCGCACAAACGACAAGGGGCTTGATCCCCGTCCAGTGTCCGGAAGTCCCGCCCTCTCAGGCGCTGCGGTCGTCCCCGATGATATCTTTTTCACAAAAGTGACATACGTCGGTGCGTTCGGTCCGTCGGATCTCTGGATCCGCGGTTGGACAGCAATAGACGAATACGGGATCGTCGCCGAAGAGACCTCCGAAATTATCCAGGTCACAGATGCCGACATTCAGGGGAATGTGACGTGGACGGCAAACAATACCTACATTCTCAATGGCTTCGTTTTCGTCGAGGACGGCGAAACACTGACGATCGAACCCGGCACCGTGATCAAGGGCCGACCGGGGCAGGCGGAAAACGCCAGCGCACTCATCGTCGCCCAAGGTGGAAAGATATTTGCGAACGGGACTCCATCCAAACCGATCATTTTCACCGCCGAGGCCGACGACGTGATGAATCCGAATGACCTTCCGCTGGATACCCGCGGCCTCTGGGGCGGGGTGATCATGCTCGGGAAGGCACAAATCAATACCGCGACCGGTGTGGGTCAGATCGAGGGAATTCCCACAACAGAACCGCGTGGCGCATACGGCGGAAACGACGACGAGGACAATTCGGGTGTATTCCGTTATGTGTCGATTCGCTATGGTGGAACGAATATCGGTGAAGGCAACGAAATCAACGGTCTCACAATGGCCGCGGTCGGAAGCAAGACCCGCATCGAGTACGTCGAGGTTATGAATAACGCCGACGACGGATTCGAGTGGTTCGGGGGGACGGTGAACACGAAGTATCTCGTTTCCGCCTTCAATGGCGACGACGCATTCGACTATGACGAAGGATTCCGCGGAAAGGGCCAGTTCTGGTTCGTGATCCAGAGCGATGAAGTCGGCAACCGCGGCGCAGAACAGGACGGCGGTACCACGCCGGAAGACGGCCAGCCATACGCCATCCCGCAAATCTACAATGTGACGTATATCGGCAGCGGAATGAACAGCACCAATGCCGACAACGACCTTGCCATGATCTTTCGCGACAACGCGGGCGGGAAATATTACAATAGCATTTTCACCGAATTTGCGGGCAACGGAGTCCGCGTCGAGGATCTCGCAAGTGGAGAGGATTCGCGCGCTCGTCTGGAGGGCGGTGATCTCGTCATGAACACCAACTTGTGGTGGAATTTCGGTGCCGGCAGCGGTATCGCCGACATTGCTCCACAGGATTTCGTACAGACGCATCTCACCAGCAATTCCAATGAGATCGTCAACCCACAGCTTCGTGGCATCAGTCGAACGAGCAATGCGGGACTCGATCCTCGTCCGGCGACTGGCAGCCCTGCGCTCAGCGGCGCGTTGAATCCGCCGGAAGGCGATGGTTTCTTCAGCAAGGTCACCTACCGTGGCGCCTTCGGCCCGTATGATATGTGGATCGACGGATGGACCGGACTCTCTCAGCTCGGAATCGCTGCTATCCCGCAGTCCGAAATCGTTCAGATCACGGATGCCGACATCGATGGAGACGTGGTCTGGTCCTCTCGCAACACGTATATCCTGAACGGTTTCGTATTTGTCGAGGACGGTGAGAGTCTTACGATTCAACCGGGAACGGTGATCAAGGGCCGACCGGGGCAGGCGGAAAACGCCAGCGCACTCATCGTCGCCCGGGGCGGCAGGATCTATGCAAACGGAACGCAGGAAGAGCCGATTATCTTCACCGCGGAAGCGGATGACGTTACCAATGACAACGACCTCCCGTTCGATACACGCGGTCTCTGGGGCGGCGTCATCGTCCTCGGGAAAGCACGGATCAATACCGCGACCGGTGTCGGGCAGATAGAAGGTATTCCCACGACGGAATCCCGCGGAGCCTATGGCGGTCAGGACGACGAGGATGATTCGGGCGTTCTGCGCTATGTCTCCATCCGCTATGGTGGGACGAACATCGGTGAAGGCAACGAAATCAACGGTCTCACAATGGCCGCGGTCGGAAGCGGCACCACGGTTGAGTATGTCGAAGTGGTGAACAATGCAGACGACGGTTTCGAATGGTTCGGTGGGACCGTCAACACGAAGTATCTCATCTCCGCCTTCAACGGCGATGATGCCTTCGACTACGACGAAGGCTTCCGCGGCAAGGGCCAGTTCTGGTTCGTTCTGCAGAGCGACGAAGTCGGTAACCGCGGTGCGGAACAGGACGGCGGTACCACACCGGAAGACGGCCAGCCGTACGCCATGCCGACGATCTACAACGCCACATACATCGGCAGCGGTATGAACAGCGTCAACGCCGACAACGATCTCGCGCTGATTTTCCGCGACAATGCGGGCGGCAAGTATCACAACAGTATCTTCACCGACTACGCCGGGAATGGTGTGCGCGTTGAGGATCTCGCCAGCGGTGAGGATTCACGTGCACGACTTGAGGCAGGCGAACTGGTTCTGGCAAACAATATCTGGTGGGATTTCGGTGCCGGCAGCAGCCTGGCCGATATCGCGCCGCAGGACTTCGTGCAGTCGCATCTGTCATCCAACAGCAACCAGATAGTCGATCCCAAGCTGATGAGCATCAGCCGCAGCAACGACAACATGCTGGATCCTCGTCCGTCAGCCGACAGTCCGGCCATGCAGGGTACCATGATGCCGCCCAACGATGGCTTTTTCTCCCAGGTCTCCTACATCGGCGCGTTCAGCAGCACCGACAATTGGGCGAAGGGCTGGAGCTACCTCTCGACCGCCGACGTGCTCGGTGTGACGGAACTGGCTGACAACCGCGTCCCGACAACCGTGGAGCTGGGACAGAACTATCCCAATCCGTTCAACCCCTCCACCACGATCCGCTATGCCGTCCCGCAGAATGGCCACGTGCATCTCGCCGTGTACGACATGTACGGCAGGCTCGTGGACGTTCTCGTCGACGACATGCGCGAGGCGGGCAGCTACACGCTGACCTGGACTGCCGATAACCTGCCCAGCGGTACGTACTTGTACACGTTGCAGACAGCAGGCAAGCTTCAGACACGCAAGATGGTGTTGGTGAAATAAAACACGAGAGCGGTGATGAAAGAACGGCCCCCTTGTGGGGCCGTTCTTTATCGCCGGCGTGCAAAATGTCGGTTCGCTAGACGCCGGAGAACGGATTGATTCCCATGGCAGGAAGAGAAGGAGTACCGACCGCTGCGCTGCAGTATCCGTGATGACAGCCGTAAAGGGGAATCAATCCGTCATTCCTTTCCCTCACCTCAGTGGCCGACGGCCTTTTCAATGAGTTCCTTTCCCTCCTGCGGCAATGAATCGTACCCGAAGAAATGCAGCACAATCGCCAATGCGATAATAATGATGCCGAGGCCGACGGCAAGCTTGAACAGTTTCTTCACTACGGTGAAAATCAGGGATGCAATGAGGCTGACAAACACCACACCCAGAATGGGATTTTCAAGGATCAGGGTGAGAAAACGTTCCATGCCGGTGTCCGGTGCGACTGTTCGGTGGGTGGAAATATACGTGCAGGGAAAAGTACACATTTGAGTGGAGTTGTCATACGGCAGTGCCCGTTACACGCGGATGTTTCTTTCACTCAGGAAACGTATCTTTTCACATGCTGAATTCGCGCATGAGTATCCCGTTCAAAATCCCCGAGCTCTACCACGGTCTCGCGGAAGGCCATGGCCGTTTGCATGTCGGGGAAGAGGGATTGCGTTTGGAGTACCGCGTCAAGGACGCCGTTTTCGGCGTGCTGAAATCCCGCGTGAAAGACGTATTCATTCCATACTCCGAAATCGAACATGTTGAATTCCGGGAGCGGTGGTTCCGGCGCCGCTTCCATATCCACACTCATAGCCTGCAGGCACTCGCCGATTTCCCGGGGGCCGACGATGGTTGTATCGAACTGAATGTGCGAAAGGTCGATCGGCAGCGCATCCGCGAAATTCACTCGCACATCACCCTTCGCATGTCTGAGCAGAAGCTGCGCGAAATCGACTCCTGGCCGGATTCACTGTAATGGAATTCGCGAGGGACCTCTCGTCCCTCGATACGTCCCTCTTCGGGATGACGATGCGTTCACTTCCCCGCCTCCCCGCCATTGCACTCAATGCTTCCCACACCGTAGATTTATCCGATGAACAGTATTTCCGCAACACTGCAACACATCCCATGCTCAACATCCCCGATATCCTGATACAGGAATTTTCCCTGCAGCCCTGGCAGGTGACCAATACGCTGACATTGCTCGAAGAGGGCGGCACCATTCCCTTCATCGCGCGTTACCGCAAGGAGCGCACCGGCGAACTCAATGAAATTCAGCTCCGCGACCTTATCGAACGCTTCACCTATCTCACCGAACTCGAGGAGCGCAAGACGACGATCCTTCACTCCATCGAAGAGCAGGGAAAACTGACCGACGAACTGCGCGCCTCCATCCACGCCTGCATGCAGAAAACGGAGCTCGAGGATCTCTATCTCCCGTATAAACCGAAGAAACGCACACGGGCCACAATCGCGCGGGAGAAGGGACTCGAACCGCTGGCGGAAATCATCCGCGGCTTCAATACTCCCGAAACGCGCGAAGTCGATCTGCCTGGAACCGCTGCCTCATTCGTCAGCGAGGAACGTGGTGTCGCAACCGCGGAGGATGCGCTCTCAGGCGCGTCGGATATTCTCGCAGAGGAAGTCGCGGAAACAGCGGAATTGCGTGCGCATGTCCGCACCGAATTCCTGCGCAGCGGAGTGTTCCGTTCGCGCATAAAGGCCGATCATCCCGAGGGAAGCACCAAGTACGAAATGTACCGCGAATTCCAGGTGCCGGTACGCGATATCGCTCCGCACAACATGCTCGCCCTCCGCCGCGGGGAAGCGGAGGGCATTGTGATGTTCGAGCTTGAGTACGATGAAGAGTCCCTTCTTTCCTGGATCGAACATCGCGTGTCACGCAGCGCTGCGCATACGGTGCGGGAGTTCTACCGGGCGATGATCCGTGACGCCTTCTCCCGGCTGATGAAACATACTCTCATTGGAGAAGTGCGATACGACAAGAAGCTGGAAGCGGATATGGCCTCGATTCAGACCTTCGAGGTGAATCTCCGTGAGCTTTTGCTCGCGGCTCCGGCGGGAATGAAACCCACGTTGGGGGTGGACCCCGGTTTCCGTACGGGCTGCAAGGTGGTTGCGATCGATCGCACCGGGAAGTTCCTCGAGTATCGTGCCGTGTTTCCGCATACCGGTGAACACAAACGGCGGGAAGCGGCGGAAACCCTGCGCGACATGATCACGCGGTACGGCATAGAACTGATCGCCGTCGGAAACGGAACCGCGGGACGTGAGACCGACGTCTTTGTCGGCGAAGTCATCGGCGACCTGGATCCGCGTCCGGTCAAGGTCATGGTCAACGAATCGGGTGCATCGATCTATTCGGCCAGTGACGTAGCCATCGAGGAGTTCCCGGAGCTCGACCTGACGGTGCGCGGTGCGGTCAGCATCGGACGCCGGCTCATGGATCCGCTCGCGGAGCTGGTCAAAATAGATCCGAAGTCCATCGGCGTCGGGCAATATCAGCACGATGTGGATCAGCGCCTGCTGAAAAAGAAACTGGATGACACCGTTGAGAGCTGCGTCAATCATGTCGGCGTCGACGTGAACACCGCATCAAAGGAACTGCTCAGTTACGTTGCCGGCATCACACCCTCCGTCGCGAGGCATATTGTCCAGTACCGGAACGAGAACGGAGCCTTCCGCAGCCGCAAGGAGCTACTCAAGGTGCCGCGTTTCGGCGCGAAGGCCTTCGAGCAGGCGGCGGGATTTCTGCGCATCCGGCAGGGGGAGCAGCCCCTGGACAACACGGCCGTGCATCCGGAGAGCTATCATGTCGTGGAGACGATCGCGCGGGATCTGGATGTTTCCGTAGAGCGCATTCAGGAACTGAGCGCCCGTGTTAAGGACATCGATATCCGCCGCTACGTCACCGGCAGCATCGGCGAACCGACGCTGCGTGATATCCTGCGCGAACTCGAAAAGCCCGGGCGCGACCCGCGCGCGGGTTTCCGATCCGCGGAATTCAAGGAAGGAGTGACGGAAATCCGTGACCTCAAGCCTGGAATGGTTCTCGAAGGGGTGGTGACGAATGTCGCGAACTTTGGTGCCTTCATCGACATCGGCGTGCATCAGGACGGCCTCGTGCACATCTCCCAGCTCGCCGACCGCTTCGTGCGCGATCCGAAGGAGGTCGTGAAAGTCGGACAGATCGTCACCGTCCGTGTGGTGGAAGTCAACGAGCAGCTCAAACGTATTTCCCTGAGCATGAAAAAGGAGGGAGGGGAGAAGACATCTCCGGTGAGGGAGGAAAAGAAGCACACTCTCGACGACCTGAAACGGAAGTTCAAGTCGTAGGGGGCTGTCCAATCCGTCGGAAGAAGACCGTCACCCTGATGCGCCTCAGGCGCACGAAGGGTGACGGTGGTCAAAACGGCCATGCTTCGTCCGTCCGCCTCAGGCGGACGGATCAGCATGACCGTTTCATCTTGTCGGGGCTTTTTCGTCAGCCTCCTGTTTCTGATAACATACTCACCTCATCAGCACAATTTTCCGCGTCACACGTGTTTCACCCGAGTGAAGAACGGCGAAGTACGTCCCGCCAGGCAGGGTGCCTGCCTCGAACGTTGCGGTATGCAATCCGGCGTCATGCCGTCCTTCAGCGAGAAGGGAAACCAAGCGTCCTGCTGCATCGAACACCTGCAGTTGTATGTCGGCAGGGCGGTCGAGTGTATAGCGCAGCGTCGTCGCGGATGCAATCCCCGCACCGAAGGGATTCGGATAATTTGCCGCGAGGGTGATCCCGGAGGGTTGTGGTTCGGGTGAAGAGACAGACGTCACCGCTTCCACCGACCAGATGCCGCGACCGTGAGTCCCGACAACCAGTCGATTCTCGGGTGTCAGTTTCATGTCATAACAGACGACGTTCGGCATGCCGTTGCCGAACTGCTTCCAGTTGACGCCGCCGTTCGTCGTGTACCATACGTTGATATCCGTGGCGAGAAAAATCGTATTGGGATCCGTGGGGGAAGGAACGATGGCATTGGCCGGGATATCCGGCAGATCGCCGCTGATGTCTTCCCACGATTCTCCGCCGTCGGTGGTCTTGAATGCATGTCCGCCGCCATATCCTGAAACCGCGGCATACATCACGTTCCAGGTGCCCGGGAGCAATGTGATGTCGGTGATCCAGCGACCGGGAAGTCCTTCGCTGGAATTCACCCATTCGAAATCCAGGGCCAGAACGTTAAAGCAGAAAAAGACCTTGCCATCACCCGTGGAGGCGTACATGTAGCGGGGATTCTCCTTCGGCATTTCGAGATCCGTCACCACGGATGAATTGCTCAGTGGCGTGGGACTGATGGTCAGCCAGGATTTTCCGTCCTTTGCGGGACTGAGGCGGTGGACATGATTGCTGCCGGTATAGAGACGGTTCCCATCCGGATCGAGCAGCATGGGGCGCACCCAGTTTGTGCGAAAACCGCTCAGACCGGTCGACACGGCCTCGAAATTATACCCGTCGAACGTGCGGTACGGAGTGGAATTGATAGTAAGATACATCAAGTTGCTGTTCTGCGGATCGACCGCGATGCGTCCGCCGTCTCCTCCACCGATGAACTGCCAGCTCGTCTGGGAGGGAGAACTCTGTCGCATATTGCTGTTGTCCTGCGTGCCGCCGTAAAGCAACGCGCTGTTGGACGGTGCGTAGGAGATGCTGTAGAACTGTGTCGTGACAAGTCCGCTCGTCCGCTCCTCCCACCCGCTGCCGGAGTTCGTGCTGACGAAAATCCCTCCGTCGTTTGCGGAGACCACTACCGTTGGATCGTCCGGTTTGAAAGCGATGAAATGTTGATCCGCATGGACGTATGCCGGATTGTTCGGATCGTAGACACGCAATTCCCAGCGCGTCTGCTTGTTGAAACCGTCGCCGCCATTAGTGCTGCGATGCAGATCGATGCCGCCGATCATGACCAGGTCGGGATCGGCCGGTGAGGCTGCGATGCAAAGGTCATAGAAGGCCTGACTGCGGGTGAAGTCATTGGAAATTGCGGTCAGTTTTCGCTCCCAGGTCTGACCGGCATTGGAGGAAACGAAAATCCCCTTGAAATCGATTTCGTATGCAGGCATGCGATACCGGTTCAGTGCTGCGGCGACGTAGATGCGGTCCGGGTCGCCGGCCGGTATCGTCATGACGATGCGTCCCAGGGAATCCCCGGGTGCGAAATTGACGTCGAGCTTTGTCCAGGTCCATGAGTCGCCTCCGGCGTATGAGGCGTAGACGCCGTTCGAACTGCCGCCGAAATTGTTGCCGATCGCGGCAAACACCGTCGATGGCTGATCGGGTTTATACATGACTTCGGTGATCACTCCGCTGAGTGTGGATTTCCAGCTTTCCCCGCCGTCGGTGCTTTTATAGAGCTTGTCCGTCGTCGCAACGAGGAGCGTGTCGGAGGATTCGGGGTGCAGGGCGATGCGGTGCACGGCGCTGCTTTGCGCAGGCCATGGAAGCAGGCGCCAGCTTTCGCCGCCGTCATCGCTGCGCAGGATACCGACGCCGTCGTAACTCGGTGCTCCGCTGTAGCGCGGATAATACTGCGACAACGGTTCGCCGGTCCCGGCAAAAATGATATCCGGATTCTTCTGATCGATGGCGATCGCTCCGACAGGCAGGCGCGGCTGATCGTCCGTCAGCGGCGTCCATGTCTTTCCGAGATCCGTGCTCCGCCAGACGCCCCCGGACGCCGCTCCCGCGTATATCGTGTTCGTTTCCACCGGATGGAAGGCCACTGCACGCATACGCCCGCCGATGTTCGTCGGGCCTTCAGACCGCCACGTCGCCGCGGCAGGGAAGGGCTTCAGCAGTGCACTTTGCGGAGAGTGCACGATCTGTTCCCACGCATCCCACAGCTGCTCGCCGATATTGACCCCGGGACTCCCATAGGCACGTTGCTCGTAGAAATATTCCATCATCTTCACCGATTCCCGGAACGCCTTGATATCTGCGAGGGAATAATCGGCGCTTCCCTCGAGAAAGGCCGGACGAGGATTTAAGAGAAACAAAAGGGCGATGCTGCACGTATACACCGCCGTGATCACGGCAGCGGGTGAACGAAACACTCGGAACATGAATCACTCCAATAAAGAATAGCAAAACGTCAATCAGTACGCGGCAAAATCCGCTTATTATTATAAGATGCGATCGGCATGAAAGAGAAACAATGGAAATCGACATTCCCCGTGGAGATTCGCTATTTTTTCCCATAAGGAAACAATGCCGTCGTGCCTATTCAGTAACAGTATCCCGGGATTATCCATGCGAACCTTGAAAACCATTTCTTACACCGCGCTCCTTCTTCTCTGTTTTCTGCCCCTGGGACGCGGTCTCGCCCAGAATTATTCCATCGGTCAGGCACAGCTGGGGCTTGATTTCCTCGTTGCTGTTCCGCAGAACGAATTCCGTGAAAACTCCAAGGATCCGGGATTCGGCCTGTCCATCGACCTTGGATATGTCGTCCCGGACATGCCTGTCGTCGCCGGCATCACCGGCGGCTTCGCCACATACGGCAGCGAGACGTTCAAAGTCCCTTTCAGCAGCACCGTACAGCTCGTCACCGTCGATCTGACCACATCCAACAATATCGCGCTGGGTCACCTGTTCCTGCGATTCCAGCCGCAAACCGGCGTATTTCGACCCTATTTTGAAGGATTGCTCGGTCTCCATTATTTCTGGACGGAATCCACGGTTGAGGACGAGCGCTATGAAGACAAGGAGATCGCCGGCAGCACCAACCTCAGTGATGTGGCCTTCAGTTACGGTGCGGGCGGAGGCGTCATGTTTCGCGTGTACAAGGGAGAGACGAACGATCCGGGAAAGGGCATTGAAGTGCTCGTCAACGCGCGTGTTCGCTATCTGTACGGCGGAGAGGCAAAATACTTCAATGAGCAGTCGCTCACATCCGCTCCGAACGGCGCACCCATGCTCGACGAGCGGTACGCGATGCAATCGGAGACGGACATGCTGAATGTCGCTCTCGGTGTCTCCGTGCGCTTCTGAGGCGGGGCACCAACAGACGCCGATACGTGTTAGAAATGACGGGCATCCTCTGATGCCCGTTTTTCCATGCATACACCGGATCTGATATACATGTCACACGGGGATATATTCCTGCTTGTCCGCATTGCGGTCCTCATCGCCGTCACCGTTTTTCACGTCGTGGCCTGGAAACTTCTGGGGTCCGAATTGTCCCGCCGGAAGAATGGATTTCCCCCGCGATGGCGCGGAGGCATGGGCATGCTGTTCATCCTCATGGCCCTCCCGGGCGTCTGGATCGTCTTCGCGGGTGACATCCCTCTCCCGAGCGGCGTGCTCACGACTGCGACCGTCACGTACATGATCTGGAATGTCCTCCTCGTACTGATGACGTTATTCCTCTTCCTTCGGCGCCTCATGCACCGGCGGCTGCTTTCCGGTGCAGTCGAACGCGATCAGCGGCAGGAGACGGAACCTCTTCCCTCTGAACGACAGCCTGCGGAGCAGCAGCGTGTACCGGCTCCCGCTGTCGATGAGAGCCGTCGTACCTTCCTGCGCGAGGGAGCGGCGGGATTGACGATCATCTCACTGGGCGGACCCCTCATCGGGGCCGTCAGCAGGGACGACGAATTCGAGGTGGTGCATAAATCCGTCCGCATCCGCAACCTGCCGAAACAGCTCGAGGGATTCCGCCTCGCGATGATCTCGGATATCCACTCCGGTCCGTTTATGGATACATCGGATATTGATCCGTACGTATCGCGCATCAACGGATTGAAGCCGGACGCCATCTTGCTCCCCGGAGATTTCATTCAGAACCGCAACGAGGAAATCGAGCCCGCCTGTGACGCGCTGCAGAAGCTGCGAGCGCCCTACGGCGTCTACGGCAGCACGGGCAATCACGACTATTTCGCGGATGCGGATTACGTGTCAAAGGAACTCGAGCTGGCCGGCGTGCGCATGCTGCGCAACGAACATGCGGTGCTGGATGTGGGCGGTGCGCCGCTGGCGCTGATCGGACTCGACGACGTGCGCTCCGGGCATCCCTTCGACACGCTGTTCCGCCAGGCAGTGAAAGGACTCGACGCACGCATCCCCAACGTTGTGCTCTGTCACAAGCCGTATTACCTGGAGGAAGCCTCGGAATGGGGGGTGGATCTCATGGTCAGCGGGCACACGCACGGGGGACAGATCGTTATCGCGCGCGTGTTCGATGCCGTCATCACTCCCGCCGCGTTGATCTCCGGGTACATCGAGGGACTCTACAAACTCGACCGCACGCAGCTCTACGTCACGCGCGGCATCGGTACGGTGGGACTCCCCATCCGTGTCAACTGTCCGCCGGAAGTCACCATCCTCACACTCCAAAGAGCGTAGCGGTAGGCGAATTTCCCGGATTGAAAAAAGGGCACGCAAAGATCCGCAGGATCCGCTTGCCCGTTTTCTCTGAGGAATATCGAATAATCTGTTACGGAGAGTTGCGATGAATCATCCGCGGAAAGGGGATGGTCTCACGCACGTGATCGAGTCCGCAGATCCACGCGACGGTGCGTTCCACGCCCAGTCCGAAGCCCGCGTGCGGCACGCTGCCGTAGCGCCGCAGGTCGAGGAACCACTCGAACACTTCCTGCGGCAGGTCGTGTTCGCGGATGCGTTCGAGCAGGTACTCGAGGTTGTCCTCGCGCTGGCTGCCGCCGATGATCTCGCCGTAGCCTTCCGGCGCGAGCACGTCCATCGCCAGCGCCTTTGTCTCATCCTCCGGATCCCGCTTCATGTAGAAGGCCTTCACGGCCGCGGGATAGCGGTGCACGATCACCGGACGATCGAAGTACCACGTCAGCACGGTCTCGTCGCTGCCGCCGAGGTCGCCACCGTGCTCGAAATTCTGCGCGGACTCCTTCCACTTCGGCAGGTTGCGCAGCAGCTCCTCGATCTCATCGAGACGCACGCGGATCCGGATCTCCCGCGCGTCGAACTTCTTGCGCTTCCATTCCTTCATCTGGTTGTACGTCTTCTTTCCCTCCTCCAGCTCCGCGGTGAGCTCCTCGCGCTCCTTCTCCGCCGCTGCGGCGCGTTCGTCGATCATCTCCGCGGTGCGTGGACTGTGCAGCATTTCCACCGCCTCGTCGTATGACACGCGCGGGAAAGGCGGGAGGATGTTTTCCAGCACGCTGGTGTCGCGCTCGAGTTCGGCAAGCTCGTGCTTGCGTTCCTTCAGCACCGTCTGCACGATATGGGAGATGAACTCCTCGGCGAGCGTCATGTCGTCGTCGAGATCGTACCAGGCCATCTCGGGTTCCACCATCCAGAACTCGGTTAGGTGGCGGCGCGTCTTGGACGCCTCGGCGCGGAAGGTCGGACCGAAGACGTAGATCTTTCCGAGCGCCATCGCGCCAGCCTCACCGTAGAGCTGACCGGACTGCGTGAGATACGCCTTGCCCAGGTCGAAGTACTCGGTCTCGAACAGCGTGGACGTGCCCTCGACGGCATTCGGTGTGAGGATGGGCGCGTCGAACAGCACGAAGCCGCGATCGTCGAAGAAATTGCGGATAGCGCGGATGATGCTGTGCCGGATGCGCAGGATGGCCGCCTGCCGGCGCGAGCGGATCCACAGGTGCCGCCGCGGGGCGAGGAAGTCGATGCTGTGTTCCTTCGGCGTGATCGGATATTCCTCCGCGATACCGACCACCGAAAGCGTGCGCACGTCCATCTCGTAGCCGCCCGGCGCGCGCTCGTCCGCGCGTACGACGCCCGTCACGGTGAAGGAGGATTCCTGCGTCAGCGTATGGGCGTTCTCCCAGTCCGTCGCGGACACGCTGTCCGCCGACACCACGCACTGGCACAGTCCCGTACCGTCGCGCAGGATGAGGAACAGGATCTTGCCGCCTTCGCGCTTGTTGTACAGCCAGCCCTTGAGCGTGACCTCCGAACCGGCATGCCTCGTCAGATCTTCGATGTAGACGTCTACCATTGCATCCATGGGGTGAATCTGTGGAACATGCAAAACCCAAGATACGAAAAAATGCAGGGCGGATTCACGAATCCGCCGTTGTGCCCGCCGGCGGGGAGCAGGATGTAGGGGCGAGATGTATCTCGCCCGCAATCGCGCAGGTCATTTATTTTCGCTTTGCATTCGCTGGACCGTGTACACCTTCGGCCCGGGGATCCCGTCGAGCAGTCTTCGTTCCGTCATCGCCTTTTCCGACACCAACGTCTGGGCC